>JADGAM010000220.1 GCA_015232015.1 Oligoflexia bacterium
ATATAAAAATTTTGGTCTAAATTTTGCTCGAAGAGTTCTTCATTCTCCATTAGGAAGTTTTAACTACAAGAAGACTCAACCAACCATTCCTGAAATAGGTATTTGTTGGGATTTTCTGCACCATCTTGCCGTAAATGTTGGAGGAGACGTCTCTATTTGTGTTCGTTTCGATCCTAAAAAATTAGGAGTTGTTGGTAACGTGACTACTCAGACGCTCGATGAAATTTGGAATAGTCCTAGGCGCAGAGAATATCTTCAACTTCATAAAACTGGAAACCGAAACCAGGTTCCTCTATGTGAGCTATGTCACTTTTGGGGTGTACCAACTGGGCCAAATAAACCATATGAAGAAATTGAAAGTTATCTTGAAAACACAAATTTTAAAAAAATTAATTTAACTACTGATCTGGATACAATAAATTAGTATTTTTTAATAATCTATTTGGGGGAAGAAATGGGAATTTTCATTATAGCAGAAGTTGGAATTAATCATAATGGTGATGTTTCTATAGCTAAGGATCTTATCAGAGTCGCAAAAGATGCCGGATGTGATGCCGTTAAGTTTCAAAAAAGAACTGTTGATCTTGTTTATGCAAAAAATTTTTTGGACTCTCATCGTGAAAGTCCGTGGGGAAGTACCCAGAGAGCACAAAAAGAGGCCCTAGAATTTGATAGAGATAAATACAAAGAAATTGACAACTACTGCAAGGAAATAGGTATAGAATGGTTTGCCTCAGCTTGGGATATTGAGGCGCAAATTTTTCTACGCCAATTTGGTTGTAAATATAATAAAGTTGCATCTGCCATGTTAGTTCATAAGAGTCTTCTCGGTATGGTCGCTGAAGAAAAAAAATACACATTTATTTCCACTGGAATGAGTATGCCAGAGCAAATTGATCAAGCAGTCGAAATTTTCAAAAGGCAAAAATGCCCGTTTGAGCTTATGCATTGTGTATCTACTTACCCAATGGATGATGAGGATGCTAATCTTAATAGGATAAAAAAATTGCGAGATAGATATCAGTGCAATATAGGCTATAGTGGCCATGAGGTTGGCCTATCAATATCGTATGCTGCTGCAGCCTTAGGAATTACCTCTCTTGAGAGACATATAACCTTAGATCGATCTATGTATGGATCAGATCAGTCAGCATCACTCGAACCTATGGGATTAAAAATGTTAGTAGGTGCTTTAAGAAAAATTGAAAAAGCAATGGGAGATGGAGAGATAAGTGTTCAACCTAAAGAAATACCGGTCAGCAAAAAGTTGCGTGCACATATTTTTGAAAGTTATCAACTTAACTAGTAGATGGTTTGTGATTTAGTATGCAAACAAGACCTATAAAAAAAAATGAAGTCTGGGCATTAATACCAGCAAGATCTGGCTCTAAAGGAGTTAAGGGGAAAAATATATATCCTATATGTGGCCATCCCCTGGTAGCTTACTCTATTATTACTGCAAAACTTACCACTAGAATAGATAGAGTAATAGTATCAACTGACAGTGACGACATTGCTGATATCGCAAAAAGTTATGGTGCCGAGGTTCCATTCATTAGACCTAAAAATATTTCTGACGATTATTCTACTGATTTGCAGTTTATACAGCATGCGATTGATTGGTTTATTGCTAATGAAGGAGGAGTTGCTGAGTATATTGTACACTTGCGACCGACAACACCATTAAGAGTTCCACTTATTTTGGGTACTGCCATTGACCAGTTAAAAAACAATACCACCGCAACCTCACTGAGATCTGCTCATTTGGCCCCAGAATCGCCTTTCAAATGGTTTTTAAAAGATCAGGATGGTTATTTTAGATCTATTATAGAGGGACAAAGCAATGAGACCATAAACTTGCCAAGACAAAAATTCCAAGATGTTTATATCCCAGATGGTTACGTTGACATTGTGAAGACATCTCATATCCTTCAAAGCGATAATTTACATGGTGATAAAATGATTGCATTTGAATCACCATTTTGTATTGAGGTTGATACCATTGACGATATTCAGCTATTAAAACATCATGTTAAAAAATCCTCTAATGAGATTATTGATCAATTAAATAAATTTCATACTAAGAAAAAAATAGATACCAGAAATTTGCGGCATATTGGAATTGTAACAACTAATCTTGAGAGATCTTTTCATTTTTATACACATTTTCTTGGACTTGATGAGGTTTCTCGCAATCGCGAAATTGGTAACTACATAGATACTGTTGTTGGATTGGATCAAGCAGATATCGAATGGATTAAATTGAAGGCCACTATGGATGATACGCTCATAGAATTGCTTTTTTACAAAAATCCAAAATCGCAATTTTCTTTGCCAGATACCAGAGCAAACAAAATTGGCTTGTCTCATTTTTCATTCACTGTGCGTGAAATTGAGAGGATTTATGATAGTTTTTTATCAGAGGGATATATTTGTAAGAATAGACCAACAACATCTCCTGAAGGGAACGTAAAAGTTATGTACTGCCATGATCCTGATGGGAACATCTTGGAGCTTGTGGAAGAAATCAGTATTAAGGCAAATTAAGGAGAAATTATTAATGAATATCTCAACTAAACATAGAGTGATTAATGAAAGTTACTCTCTTAACGAAAAAAAAATTCTTGGATTTATATCGGAGAGTGAACCTGTTGCGACATTAAATTCTATACAGGTGTTTTGGAAAAAAGCCATCGATTATAATATTTTTGATGATCAAGGAAATAAGTGGATAGATTTTACTTCTGGGATTTTTGTTGCCAATGCTGGTCACTCAAATCCTCAGATCAAAATGGCAATAAAACAGCAAATAGATAGTGATTTACTTTTTGCCTACAATTATCCGACCGAGATTAAAGCAAAATTTTACCAAAAAATATTTGAACTATCTCCCGAACATTTTAATAAAATAGCTTTGCTTAACAGTGGTTCAGAGGCAGTTGATCTAGCATACAAATTGATTAAATTATGGGCCACTAAAAACAAAAAAAAGTATATTATAACATTTAGAGGAAGTTATCATGGGAGAGGTTTGAGTAATGATCTATTATCGGGAAATAAAGAAAAAGCACTTTGGTCAAACACAAGTGATGATAATGTCACATTTATAGATTTTCCTTACGATAGTGGTAATGTTTTTGACAGATCAAAACTCCCTAATCATTCAGAAATTGCCGCCTTCATGCTAGAAACTTTTCAGGGATGGGGCGCATGGTTTTATCCTCAACAATATATAGATGATCTATGCTGTTTTGCCAAAGAGATAGGAGCATTGATTTGCTTTGATGAAATGCAATCAGGTTTTTATAGAATAGGTCATATCTACGGATATATGACTTATAACTCAAATCTAAAACCAGACATTATCTGTTTAGGAAAAGGAATTACTTCTTCTCTACCACTATCAGCTGTTCTATCAACATCTGAAATAATGGATATAGATGTTCTTGCTGACTTACATGGCACTCATTCTGGTAATTGTTTGTGTTGTGCAGCTGCATTGGCAAATCTCGAATTTTTATCAGAAGCGAATACCCAAAAACATTTGGTCAAAGTTATAGCAGTCTTTCAAAATAAATTGAGAGAACTTTTAAAAAAAGCTGGCGCTGTAAAGCAAGTCAATTCTCGTGGTTTAATTGCGGGATTAATTTTTGAAAACGCCCATATAGCTACTAATTTAGCAAAAAAATGTGTAGCTCAGGGAATACTCCCAGTGTGTACAAATAAAAATTCCATTAAACTTGCGCCTCCACTGACAATTTCAGAAGATGCACTTGAGGAAGGAATGAATGTTTTGATTGAGATTGCAAGCACCATCCGATAATTCAATAAAATAAGGATTACAAGATGTCACAATATTTAAAAACTGTTTACGATACTGAAATACGACCATTGACCACATATCCATCACAACTTACAAAACATTTGTTTCAAAAATTTGCTATGAAAAGTGGGCAAAAAATTTTAGAAGCCGCTTGTGGAAGAGGGGATTTTATAAATTGTTTTAGAGAACTGGGATTAGATTGCTATGCCTTAGATAAATCAGATGAATTTCAAGAAAATATCCTTAATATTCATTTAAAAAAATGTAATTTTGAGAGCGATCAATTTCCCTTTCGCGATAATTATTTTGATATAATTTATTCAAAATCACTGTTAGAACATCTTTATGATCCAGAAAATTTTTTTAAAGAAGCAGTTCGTGTTTTGAAACCAGGGGGGTTAATGTTGACTCTTGTTCCTGATTGGGAAAGTAACTATAAAATATATTTTGATGATCACACACATAAGACCCCTTATACTTCCGTAGCATTGCATGACATTTATAAAATGTTTTCACTTAGAGGGATTAAAGTACAAAAATTCAGACAACTACCAATTGTCTGGAAATATAAACAGCTTAATTTACTTTGTAGTGTGATAGCTCCTTTTGTTCCAGTTAGGACGAATGTAAAGTTTCTAAGGTGGTCAAGGGAATTGATGTTGCTAGCAAGTGCTTACAAATAAGATTTCATTTTTGCTAGTCCTCTATTAATAATAATTATTATTTGTGTAAGTTCTTGGTGATGCCACCATTTAAACCTATGAGTCGCTTCTACGAATCCATACGCTAGAGAAGTGTATATTGCTCCTGAAATAATAAAGATTCCAATATAATTTATATGAATACTTGATACTACAATTTCTTTCGCTAACAGTGCAAGTGACATTAAAACCCCAATAATGTAGAATTGATGCCATAAGTATTTTTTGAACCTCAAGTTTAATATTTTAGTATTAAAAAAGAGCTGGGTATTTACCCAGAAGAATTGTAAAACGACTGTCTTTATTGCTAACCCTAATGAGCCAAGACCAAACCCATATTTATCAAGAGGGGCCACCATAATATATGTTAAAGGGACTCCAATAATAGAAAAGAAGATGCCAATATTTCGATATAATTTGACCTTATCCATAGATAAAAAGAGTGAGCCACTCAATTGACCATAGGTTTGGAAAATTGAGAAAAATGCAAGTACTGCGGTGGTCATCATTGCCTCAGCGTATTTCTCTCCGCCAATAAATTTAACAATATTACTTGATTGAGAAGAGATGAAGCAAGCGAAGTAAGCAGCAATTGTATACATTAGTGGTAAATATAAGTTGAACAATCTTGCTATGTTTTCGAAATCCTTTTTTGCTGCTTGAATAGAATACTCTCTGATCAACAGTTGTGTTAACGACTGGGAAAACATGAAACAGAAGGAACTTGTCATAAGTGCCAAACTAAAAAAACCTTGCTCTTTACTACCAACTAACAGTTGCAGCAGCCAACGATCTAAGTAGTTCGCGCCACAACTGATAATAGTGCAAGAGATCAGTGGCCACGTGTAGATGGACATATCTTTAAAATAATCTTTGGTAGATGAGCTGCATTTTGAAGGAGACCACTTTTTTTTTGAATACATAATAAAACAAACGATAGATAATACAAAAAATGTAATTGAAATATGGTAAATAAAAATTGATTTAAGATTTATCCATGAGAGATGTAGCAATAGCAGCAGTACTGCTACACCAATAATTTTTTGGGAAATTTTTATAATTTCTGAATAGACAGTAAATCCTAATGCATCTGAAATTTGTTCGCAGATATTAGATATCCAGACAATTAATCCATAAGTCGCTGCAAACAGGATATATATTTTTTTTTGCTGAGGCCAGAACCAGTTCTCCTGATGTAATAGGAAAACACATCCTATAGAAGTAAAAAACACTAAACAAATTATGAAAACAACTAATGTGAAATACCTTAGTATATCTTTCTGTTCTGGATTTTGTGACAATCTAACATAAAACCAAGAACTACATCCACAATCTAATATGGAAATAAAATGTGAAAAAAATCCTGTTAAAAAATTAAAATTCCCATAATTTGCTGGTCCTAGATTCCTTGGCACTATTCCTGCGGTAACAAAACCAAGGAAAAATGTAATGACGTTGGAGAGCAATTTATATGAATATCTGGTAGTCAGTTTATGCATTATCAGCTTACGTGAAAGTTATTAATTTTTTAAACCATCGCACATATATATTGCTATCATGATTGAATATAGTTTGGAAACTATTGAGTTAATATTGCAATATGCTTGTATGAATTGGGTAGCGTTGATTTTTTTGCGACTAACCATCCAGATTTCTCGTAAAGCCTCTTGAGCTCATTTTCTGTTCTCCAATATCCGTGAAACTTACCTGCGTAATTATTCTTTTCAGTAGAATCTTTGGGTTTTCTAAGCAAAATCTTTCTTGTTAATTCCTTAATTTTTGGATTTGATTTAAAAAAATCATGAATTGTCTCCCACATTTTAGAACTCCACGCTTGTCGAAAAGAGAGGCATCCGCCATGGAAGTCAATAATTGCTTTAACTCCCGCATTTTTTATTCCACTGAACTGTTTTACAAAAACATCATCATCCATAACGTAAGCAGACCCATAGAAAACTACAAGATCTATATTTATCTTTACTTTATCTGAAATGAAGCTAGCTATATTGTCCTTAAAAAAATCGAAATATTCGGCAGTGATATTGGAGAAATTTTCCTTTGCACGATTAACATAAAAGGAATCAAAATCTGTGGCAATAACCTTGCCGTTTTCTCCTAAGCAGTACGCCAGAAAATGTTCAATAGAGCAATCACCTGATCCCATAGAAAGAATACTGCTATAGTTATTTTTCTTTACAAAATTCATAAGAAGAGGAATGGTTTCAAACTTCAAATAGTTGCCTCTTGAAAATGAGAAATTAAGGACTGAATCTCTTGATGAATAAAAAGTACCAAACTCTTTTTCCACAACAAAGGCGTGTTCTTCAGAGGTAAACTGACCACCACTGTTATCTATCTTTTTTAAAAGGTTAATATCATGTCCAGCAGTATACAGCTTTCCCTTCATTCTTGTTCCTCCTTATTTATGTAACTAAATTAACTTGCAGTAAGTTAAACGGTAGAAGGTATTTTAATATAGCTTGAATGCTCTAGTAATTTCTCTCAATGAAATTCTGGTAATATCTTTAAACAGCGCTTGGAAAA
>JADGAM010000221.1 GCA_015232015.1 Oligoflexia bacterium
TGATTTGATTTTTCGACGATCTTCTAGTAGAAATTAATTTGCTGTACACATATGCATATGTGGAATCTATTCTGCAAACATAGTATACACATGCACGCAGGCGTAGCTCAGTTGGATAGAGCATTTGACTACGAATCAAAAGGTCACAGGTTCGAATCCTGTCGCTTGCGCCACTTTTTTAAATTATCGTATATCATCTACTGAATGAATTATGGCAGTACAAGGAACTGGACTCCACTTGCCTCTTGATACTGTAATATAATCAACAGAAGTATCATCTTGTACTCTCACATTAATATAACTTTTTCCACCCACACCTCTTCAGTTGCACAACAAAACTGAGCTACAGTTCTATCTGAAATATCTGCTTTTGCAATAGAACTGTGACTTAAGATGGCAGCTGTGATGGCCAAATTAAAAAACGATTTGGTAGTTATGTTAAACATAATAAATCTCCTAGTAAAAAATTAAAATTAATAAACATTTAATTCGAATTTATCGAACAAACTTAAATATTCAATATGGATATCGATATTGAATAGAAGGGAAGATAGATTGTTTTATCTTTTGTGTTTATTATATTTTTTTACTTTCTAGTGGACTATGTCATGTCAGTATAAGTAAGCAATATATTCTATTTTTTTGTTTGATCTCGCTTATACTAATATAATTAAGACGATGGCATATTAGAAAAATGAGGAGGAAGATATGTCTAAAATTAGTGTTCTGTTATTTATTTGCTTTTTTGTATTTACCATTGGCCCAAAATCTAATTCCTATGGAAATGCTTTGCCCCTTAAGGATCTAAGCACGAATAATCAAATTGCGATGCTAGCTCAAGAGACGGGGAGTTCACTACCCTGCGGGAGTACTACAACAGATTCAAAGATACCAGTATGTACAGATTGGCGAAAAGATAAGGCCGATTTTGAAAGTGCAAAGCTAGATACCAAAACATACGAATATGATAATTATGCCTTAATACCTAATCGTGATACTTTTATAATTGATACCAGTGAGTTTTTGTTAAAGTTAGAAGAATTTAGTGGCGTTCGCGAAACTAACGTTGCTGGTTCTATGGTTTTGATAAAAAGTCGTAGAAGCGTAAAAGATAAAAATCTTGCAAGAACTTGGCTTGAACAAGAGTACAAAAAACTTAATTATAAAACCACTTTTCAATCTTATTCACGATGTATTTTGTGGCCTGGTGGCATTAATTTCATTGCAGAGAAGAAAGGAAAAAGTGGAAAAGTTATAATAATTTCATCACATCTAGATTCAGTTAAAAATGCCGGGGCCAATGACGATGGTACAGGAACAATAGCAGCGCTTATGGTTGCCAAAGCTATTAAAGATCTACCAAACAAACACACTATACGTTTTGTAGCTTTCGATCAAGAAGAGCTTGGATTATGTGGTTCTGCAAACTATGTTAAAACTCTTTCAGCAAATACAGTAATAGCTGATATTCATCTTGAAATGATGGCCTACAATTCAAAAGCAGATGGTCGTTTCCATATAATCGACTGTGATAAAACTAATTCCACCTTTATTACAAGTGCCATAATGAAAGAAATAAGTTTTCACAATCTTCCACTACGCCGAGTTGCGGCCTGCACTCATGGAAGTGATCATTCATCTTTTTGGAAAAAGAAAATTCCGGCGGCAGTAATTTCTGACAATTTTTTTGGAGGAGATAGTGATCCTTGTTACCACAAATCCTGTGATATTGTAGATTCAAGACTTAATTATAACTATGCCACTCTAATAGTCACAGCAGTAGCAAATGCAGTCGCAAATTTAATTCAACAATAAGGAATGGGAACTTAATCACTATTAAAATAATTCAATGTTAGTGGAGTTGGTTTCATTGACTATCAATTTTATATCATTGAATTTATCTATATCGGTTGTTTTATGAAGCTCTAATTCCATAGCACAAATAACGTTAAAGTTGCTATTTCCTAATTTCCATAAATTATAATAGGTGTTTGGTCTGTTTAGTGGAAAATACAATTCATCTAGGCCGGATAATTTTATAGGAAAACTTAGTCCTAATGTACTTTTAAAAAATGGCCCTATTTGGCTTTTTAAGGATCCAGCAAAAAGATTACAATATTCTTTCATTAAATCTTCTGAAGAAAAATTACAATCATGCATAGTTTTTATTAAGTGATCTTCAATTTCGCTTTTCGAATACATTACTTTAAATAATACATTCCCATGAATGCTCATAACCATAATAAAGTTCATATGATTTTTTAAAACTCTATAACAAGATTGAATATCTAGTTCTGAAAGTAAATCGAAATTCGTTTTAAGGTGTTTAGATAAAATCAAACTAGCTAATTTTTTACATTCATTAACAAAAGGACTGATTTTTTGATCATTAAAGTTAGAACTCATTTAGTTAACTTAAATTAAAATAAGGTTATTTAAAATATTTCTACATGATAGAAATAGGACACTTTTGACAAAAATTTTTATATTATTAAACACAACTTCTATCATAATTATAAACAAATTTATTTTGTTTTTGTGATAAAATTTAAAAAAAATATGTAATAACCTTCAATATATTAAATAAAAATAATAGAGGTATGATCTATGTCCGATTTTGATTTTAAAGCTACATATAATATTATTAAAATAATGGAAGCTTCTAAAGAACAAGATAATCTTATTTTCAATAATGCTCCACTATTAATGGCGATTATATCGGAAGATGGACAAATATTAAAAGGAAACGATTTTCTTTCAAAAATATTTATGGTTGATATCGAAGAATTAATAAATAAGAATTTATCAGAATTATTCGATCAAAACAGTTGGAATTTATTTCTAGATTATTTGCATACTTCTTATCAACAAACGAAAAATATAACTTTTAGTGGAAAAATAAACAGAATTCATCCAAAAACATCTGATTATTATACCTACTTATGGAACATCTCATACTTTTCTAGCTATAATTATCGTCCTCTTAAAATGTTTATGCTTACTGGACAAGACATCTCGGAAATTGCATTGGCCCAACAAACACTGGAGCAAATAAATCAAAATCTAGAAAGAAAAGTAGATGAAAGAACGCAAGAATTGCAAGAAACTAATAGAAATTTAACAAATGAAATTATCTCACGAATGGAAGCGCAAAATCGTTTAGTAGAGTCAGAGCAAATGCTTAGAAATGTATTAGATACTATTCCTGTAAGAGTCTATTGGAAAAATGAAGAACTAAAATATTTAGGATGCAATGATCTTTTTGCTAAAGATTTAGACCTTAAATCATCAGATGAAGTAATTGATAAAAATGATCAGCAGTTAAAGTGGAAATATAAAGAAAAATTAGCAGATTTTGATAAAAATGTTTTAACCTCTAATACTTCTATCACTCATCTTGAGTTAAAAAATGTATTAAATGATCTCGACAATACTGAATGTTGGCAGAAAATCAGTATTGTTCCATTAAAAAATTTCCAAAATACGTCTATTGGAGTTTTAGGTGTATATGAAGATATTACTGAAACAAAACTGGCCGAAAGAGAACAGGCAAGATTGCAAAAGGAGTTGATGATTTCATCCAAATTAGCATCATTAGGTCTTTTAACTGCAGGAGTATCTCACGAAATAAATAACCCACTAGTAATTTTAATTGGTCACCTGTATAGAATGCGTAAATACATTGAGGGAAATGAAGAAGGAATTCGTTGTCATGATAAGGCAATCTATGCCTGCAATAGGATTTCCAGCATTCTAAAAGGAATGATATCACAGCTTAAAAATGAAAATGTTTATTGCTCAAATAACAAAGTAGATCTACATAAAATTATTTTAGAAACTGTTGATTTTATACATGACATATTTAAATTTGAATATGAAGTTGATATAAAAATTTACTTAAATGCCAAAATGAATTTTGCAAGAGGTGCTGAAGAAACATTAAAACAAGTTTTAATGAATCTATTAACTAATGCCAGAGATGCAGTAATAGAAAATAACCAGAAAAAAGCAAAATTGATAATCATTGAAACTCAAAATACTATGGATAACTTTCTAATAATTAAAGTTCAGGATAATGGTTCAGGCATAACAGAAGATATACAAAATAAAATATTTGATCCTTTTTTTACTACTAAAGCACCAGGGAAAGGTACTGGGCTAGGGCTAGGTTTAGTTCATTCAACAATTACTGAAATTGGAGGAAAAATAAGTTTCGAAACGAAAACAGGAGAAGGTACAACTTTTACAATTCAATTACCTGTAATAATAGAATAAGAAAGAAACGAGAGTTTAGGAATGGGAACTTAATAACTTTCTGAAGATAATTGTTCATTTTTCTACAGGGCCCTTAGGCCTTATTTCTAAGGCCTAACTACTACTAAATACCTATTTGTTTAATGACTTTCAAAACCAGTTCTGGATCATATGGTTTAGTTATCCATGCTTTGACTCCGGCATTCTTACCTCTTGTTTTTGCTTCTGGTGAAACTTCTGTAGTGGCCATAAAAATAACAACGGAATTTAATTCTTGATTTTCGCGTATTTTCTCACACATAGTTAGACCATCCATATTGGGCATATAGTGGTCACTGATCACTAATTTAATTTCTAAATTATTTTCTAATAAACTTAATCCTTCCAATCCATCTCGTGCTTCAAGTACTTCATAGTCGTTATTTTGCAAAGTTATAAGTAATTCATAGATAGCTGATTTATGATCATCAACTAAAAGTATTTTATTTTTCATAAGCCTAAACCTCAAAAAAATCTTTATTAATGTTAAGTTCCCCTTCCTAAATTTATTTTTTTCTAAAATAACTCGATTTCACCACCCTTCATGGAGACCATCTTAGTGATTTGTCTATCACTTAACTCACGTATCAACAGATCAACTTTATCATCCCCAATGCTTATATAAGAGTAACAAATTATATATTGTTTATCCCATTGTAAAACCCAGCAATCAGCTTCATTTTTTTCCTTCAACTTCATCAACTCCTGAAATTGACTGACCATTTTTTGAGGAACACTTTTGTCGTTATCGTAAGCTGAACTGATACATTTAAATGTTTCATATATGGATCTTCGTATTCCTCCTCCGGTTAAATTACAAAACTCCCCAAATAATTTATAATAAGATTCAGAAGCTTTATTATCAGCTCCAATATTGTATCTACTACTTATCAAATCTTTTTCCGCAGAGTTATTAAAATGACAACCAAATATAATTTGAATTGATTCAATTTTTACTAATAAGCTTAGATTCCAACAAACGTTTCCATGGTTATGAATATCATCAAAATTATTTAACTCATGTATGGAAATATTTTGCTTTTTAGAAACTATTGATAAATTATCTTTAGATAACTCTCTAATATGAGATGAGATCAACTGATATAAAAATTCTTCATTTATAGATTGCTGTTCACTCATAAAAACTCCACTAAAAGTTAAAGATTCTATTTTTTTTATTTATTTTTAATCTTTTCTGAAATTCAAATTTTGATTTTCACCAACAGTCTTAAGGGCCTGCTTCAAAATAACTTGAACCCTAATCTAGCAACCTTATCGTATTGGGATATGCATTCTTTAATATTATTCCTATCTAATCCTGCTACGTCTGCGCTAAGGAATGGGAACTTAATAACTTCACATAAGTATTAATTGTATATATATATATTACAAAGTATCAATATGTTTCCAAATGATTATAAAATTTTTGGCACGTTAAGTGCAATATAATTTATAAAGTAAAACATTTGGTTATAAAATAGTATACCAATGTTGATTGGTAAGCGTGATTTACATTTAATCTAGCTTTTTTAATTTTTTGTTTTTTATTATTAATTTTTTTTCTTATGGAGTTTTATTATGAAAAAATTACTTTCTGCATTCGCTTCTCTATTACTTACTCTTAATTTAGCAATGGCCGCTGACTGTACAAGTTTATTTAATGGTTTATTTAGTTATGCCCAAAAAGCAACTTTTGGAAACTGTAGCCCTAAGTTCAACGCTATCTATGTAAAAATGTCTACAAATCGCTCAGATTCAGTATACACATCATACGCAGAAGGTTGGTTAAGTGGAAAAGTTTTTGGAATCGCTCTACCAGGTCATCCTGCAGCTCCTTCATCGTTAAACGGAGATGCTACTCAACAATTTAGTGACAGAATCAGAGACGGATACAAATATACTGATCTACATGCTGCTCCTGGTACATTAATAATACCAAGTAAACAAAATTTTTCTGTATGGGCCCAGGATTCATTAGCTATTTCTATTGCTAGCAATTCAACTGCTACATTAACACTTAAAAGCTGGGGTAATGGAAAAATTTCTATTCCAGTTACTTGCGATGCTGGCATGATGTATGGAATTAAAGACGGAACAATGTATACATTTTCATTTAAAAAGAAAGTATACGAAAATACTTGCATTCGGTAACACTTAATCAATAATCAAGTAATCAATTTCTATGACAGCGTTTCGCGCAGACGTAGCAAATTCATGACATTTCTTACAATGTTTTCTAAATTAATCAATAAACTTCACTAATAGAAATTCCTATAAAAGACTTTAACAATCATTCAATCTTACCTCTTATTTGTTGTATAATTATGCTATTTAATTTAGCTACATGTGCACCCAAATATTTAAATATTAAAATATAATACTTAATTTATATTTTTTAGGAGGTAAATTCTCATGAGTTTGCAAAAAACTGTGACTGGAAAAATATTAGCATCTCACCTAGTAGAAGGTGAATTGATAGTGGGAAAAAGAATTGGAATAAAAATCGATCAAACGCTCACTCAAGATGCAACTGGAACTATGGCCTATCTTCAAGCAGAAGCACTAGGAATTGAGAGTGCCAAAACGGAACTTTCAGTTAGCTATATCGATCACAATACTCTTCAACAAGATAATAAAAATCCAGATGATCATGCTTATCTACAAAGTATCGCTCAGAAATATGGACTAATCTTAAGTA
>JADGAM010000222.1 GCA_015232015.1 Oligoflexia bacterium
GAAACAAGAAGAAAAGCAGCTATAATTGAAGTTTTTAAACTAAATTTAATTCCTAAATTTGCAAAAATTCCTTCCAATATGGAGTTAAAAACATTGGTATAATTCAAACCAGTGGGACTGTAATTGCCCAAGCAACTAAAGATGCTTTTTTAGGGAAAAACTTATTAAATGGAAGCTTAACAGAAACTGGTTTAGCTAAGATTTACAAAGCAATGGGAAATGGAAATAAAATTAATATTAAAGATAACAACAAGGTTTTATTTGTTGATTATTTTTATTCTGAAAAATTAGCTAGGCCAGTTTCTTTTTTGATCTTTCCAATGTTTTCTAAATATGATCGTGATGGTTATAACAAAAATGATTGGATGGGAACTTTGTATGTAGAGATTGATTGGAATAACATAAATAATATTTCAAAGTTTAAAGAAGGACTAGGTAGTACTGGAGAAGTGTATATAGTTGGAAGTGATAGAATATTACGAACTGACACGCGTTCTTCAAATAGTAAATATACATTGCAAGCAAATAATGCTGGCAAAATTGAAACTATTAAATCTCCATTAATTGAAAAAATCTTTGCAAACGTTAGTGGCAATGAGGAAGTTAATAAAGACAGTAAAGAAGATAAGGATAGAAAGGTTTTAATAGAAGAGAATAAAAATTATAATGAAGAAAATGTTTTGAGCGTTCTCTCAGTTGAAAATTTTTACGGAAGTAAATGGGCGGTAATAGTTGAGATTACTACTAAAGAAGCATATGCTCCAGTTGTTAGAATGGGAATTATAATTTTTGTAGTAAGTATTTTGGTATTAATAACCGGTGCTATGTTAGGATATTTCATTGGTTCACGAATAGGAGATTCTGTTCGTAAGATGGCAGACTTTGCAGTGGACATTTCAAAAGGAAAAATGTCTAGAATACAGGTGAGTGATTCAACAGAGATTGGCGAGTGTATGCAAGCGATGAATGTAATGGTTGATACTTTGATTTCGGTTAATAAATCATTAGAAAATGTTAATCATTCAGTAATGGAAGGAAATTTGAAAGTGCGTACAGATATTACAAATTATTCAGGAGAGTATAAAAATATTTTAGAAGGAGTTAATCATCTTATTGAAGAGATTTTAAAACCAGTCAATGAATCAGTAGGTGTTTTACAAAAAGTAGCAGAAGGGGATCTTAGTGTGAGAGTAATGGGTAATTACAAGGGAGATCACTCGATAATAAAAAATGCAGTTAATGATACCATTACATCATTAAATGATATTTTAATGAAACTAAGAGAAGTAGTTACTAAAGTATCTGGATCATCTGTAGTAGTCTCAGAAACTGGTACTAGTTTACAAAAAGGAGCAACAAAACAGGCATCATCACTAGAAGAAATTACAGCTTCTATGACTGAAATTGGTGGGCAGATAACTAGTAATGCTGAAAATGCTAAGAGAGCAAGGACGCTTACTAACGAGGTTAAAGAGAATGCGGCCAAAGGAAATGATCAGATGTCTACTATGTTAAAAGCAATGAGTGACATTACTGATTCAAGCCAAAATATTTCAAAGATTATTAAAGTAATTGATGAGATTGCATTTCAAACAAATTTACTTGCACTTAACGCTGCTGTAGAAGCGGCCCGTGCAGGAAAACATGGAAAAGGGTTTGCAGTAGTTGCAGAAGAGGTAAGGAATTTAGCTGCAAGAAGTGCAGAGGCCGCCAAAGAAACTACTCAACTTATTGAAGATTCAAAAGATAAAGTAGGTCAGGGATCAACCATTGCAAAAAACACTGCAGAAGCTTTAAATCAGATTGTTAATGGAATTACAGAAGTAACTCAATTAGTGACAGAGATAGCTTCTGCTTCTAATGAACAATCACAAGGTATTTCCCAAGCAAATGTTGGTCTAAGACAAGTAGGCGAGGTTACCCAAAAAAATACTCATGATGCCGAAAACTCTGCTATAGCAGTTAAAGATTTAAATGTTCAAGCAAGGTCACTTTCAGACATGATTGGAAGATTTATTTTGGCCAACAATTTAGAATCCAATAAAAGAGTAAATGATAGTATCAATGATAATTGTAATTATAATTATCATTACAATGATAATAATAATAATAATAATAATGATACAAATTCAAATTTTTCAGGTCATTCAAGCCAAGATAACAAGTTTTTTGCAGCTTAATTAGCACTTCGTTTATATCAAACAGGAACATTGGTATTTTTGGTGCCAGTAAACTTCTATTCTTTAACTTGATTAGTCTGTCTTGTAAAAAGAATGTTGTTAAACTGGAATTTTATATAATCTAGTTATCTAGAGGCAGCTCCAAGTTATTTTGAAGCATACCCCTAGATTAGTTTTCTCCTGAAAAATTTAAAAAATTTTTCCAAAAAGATAATTTATAGCGATTGGAAATTATCTTAAAAATATTAGTTTCTGTTTGTTTATTTATTGAATTATATTTATAAACAGTATTAGCAGATGGGGGATTATATATACTGCGGCCAGTATCTGGTTGCCATTGATTGCTATTATTAACAGATTGTAAATTTTCACCCCGATTACTATTATAATTTATTATATTCTTTGTTTCATAATTCGTTTCGCCGTTGTTGTCTTGATTATAACTACCACTTTGATTGCCCCTTTCTGATTGCCTTTGCATTGCTTTTGTTAGTACCTCCATACCTTTTTTCATTACAAGCGTTTCATCTTTTACTGGAATTATTTTGCTTTTATCCATATCATTTAAGAATGTATTTATAATATTATTATTCATGGTATCGTTTTTAAGTATGATTTTTAATCCTCTTTCCATAATAGAAGTAAAGGAATCTTCTTTATTTTTATCCGAATCCTTAAAAGGATTATGTTTTTTCATGCTTTCTTTTAATGTTTTCCCTGCATATTCTTGAAGCTGTTTGATTTTTTCTGGATTAGTAAATGTTTTTTTTATTTCATCTATTTTTTTTCTATCAATATTTTTTTGCCCGGTTGACATCATTTCATTTGCCATATCAATAAGCTTAGAAATATTAGGATCTTTTAACATTTCAGGAGGTAAATTACGCTTATCTAATTTAAAACAATTATTGGTTTTAGAACAAGAGCAGTTATTATCTATGCCGAATTTGTTATTGATGCAAATATTATTTACCCCTTGAAAATTTTCTTTTAAATAATTGAAGCGCTTATTTTCCTTGTCATTATTGTTATCGTTTGCCTGAATGTTTAAGCATAAAAATATTATGTATAATGCTATATTGATTTTTAAATATTCTTTCATTTTTTTAACCTAAAAATAAAAATTAAATATATTATAATTATAAATTACTTAAGCTTTATTGCATTATTTCTCCATAATACCATAAACCTTTATTACTTCTGTCGCTTACAAAATTGTCATTCCAAGGAGAGTCAGGACCCTTTGCAGAACTAGCGCCAAAAGGAAATCCCCATCTACCTTTATGATTTTTCATCCAATAAGGATATTTTTCTATATCATCACCAATAAACATTTCAATTTTCTTTTTGCAATCCAACTGCCTGCCTTTGTCATCAGTTTCATCTTCTGGTAGGCCAATCAATTTAGAATTTGAGGTGAAAAATGGATATTGTGTTAATTGAGGAAAGTTGGTTTTGCGTCTGTGGGTTCCAACAGAGCTGTAACTTGCATGAGTTTCATTGGCAGAATATACAACAATTCTCTTGCTATTAGCACTATCATCGGCGCTATAATTTCCTGATCCCATTACTTGGTAACCATCAGTACTAGCTTTGTCAGTTTTTTCATTGGTGAATTGATTTGATTCTATTGTACCATGAGCGGCATAATAAATTTTATCAATTGTAGGATTATTTCCAGGTCTTAATCTCACAGTTATATGTTCCCAATCTCCCTCATGTTGTTCAATTGTTTCACCTCGAACAATTGCATTGGTGGTATTTCCAAGAAATTTAGAGGCAGGTACAGTAGGAGATCCGTTAAATGGATAGAAGAAAAAATATATTAAATCTATATACCCTTCTTTATCTTCTGGGTTTTCAACCACTTTAGCATAGCATTTGGCACTATTGAAATTTCCATATCGAATTCTATTAAATGTTCCGCTGGTTCCTATTTTTAAAAATGCAATATTTTTATTTGTTATTGCATCCTCTCCAGTATAAGGCCTAGTTGCATTTATGAGTACATTGGCCGCCTGGTTTCCTATGGTTGTATCACTATTGTTAACTATACTAACACCATTCAAATAAAACTCAGCAGAACTAGGACCATAACGATCCTTCGAATGTAAAAAAACTATCGGTGCATATTTTAATAATAGCTCCATTCTATTTGCCACCCTTTCTCTAATTCTTTGTTTTTCAGTATCAGATTTTGTTGGATCATTCAAATCAAGTGCTAAATGTGCTGTTTGAGATGTGTTTCTTACAGTTGATGATGGTGAGCTACTACTCTTACTGCTACTAGTAGGAGCAGCAGTGCTGGTATTACCAGTACCAGTACCACTACTTAAAGTGCCAGGAGAAGAAGATGTGGATAATTGAGCTTTATTACTATTGTTAGTGTTTAGAAAATTATTTACATCTACTGTATTTGTAGTTTGCCCCAATACGGCGTCATGTTCAGCATTAAGATCGTAAGTACTACCATCGACACCATTTAAATAGCAAGGTGGCCTTCCAACTTGTATTGGAACTGGAGTCGCATGTTTAAGTATAGATGTTTCGTTTATATTTGATAATTTGGAAATGATATCTTTAAACTCATCTATTTTCTGTTGAGGAAGTGAGCTAATTTTATTATTTATTTTTTTAATAAGAGAATCAATACCAGTAATTACACCTAATTGGCCCAGACTATTTACCGTAGGGGTGCCTCCATTATTAGTAGCAGGTGCTGAGTATTCTGCTAGCCTATCAAGCAGTCCTTCAATCTGACCTTTGCGATCTTTCAGCATTTGAATACGTGTTTCTTCGAAATGTACTAAACCAAAGAGCATCTGTGGATCTACGGTACCTAGATCACTTAAAACCTCACCAAATTCACTAGTATTAATACTAGATGTAGGTGTACCGTTGGTATATACAGCTCTTCTTAGCATTCCACTCTTGAAATTTTGACTTTGTTTCTGTTCAAGTGGCACATTTAACTTAAATAAAATTAAACAATATTTACCAAGAGCATCGTCCATTGGAGCTGTTTTCCATGGTCTAGTTCCTAGTAGGGATATAATATAACTAGTAATTCCAATAGTAATTGAGAGATAAATCCATTCCATTGGTGTAGGCTTTATTGGATTAGTTTTTAAATCAATTAGAAAAAGAACCAGCGCCTGTGAGATGAGTGCCAGTGCTGTTAAATGCATTGGATACCTAACATTTTCAATATCAATACTATCCGCTAAAAATTGCCTAACCAATTGTAAATAAAATGCTGGTGAAAATTCCTGTGTATTAATAATTTGTCCTGCTCTTAAAATATTATCTGAAATAATTTCTTGTGCATTTGGTGTTCCTTCAGATGGAGGTGGATTATCGTCTTTTTTTGAATCTTCGAATGCTTTTTGTGAATCGTTTTTCAGTTCAG
This sequence comes from Oligoflexia bacterium, assembly GCA_015232015.1. Lineage (GTDB taxonomy): Bacteria > Bdellovibrionota > Bacteriovoracia > Bacteriovoracales > Bacteriovoracaceae > JADFZW01. The sequence goes on from JADGAM010000222.1 coordinate 5,590, forward strand.
TTAACTCATCAATTTTATTTGTCAATCTTTTTATTGCTCCGATGTCACTATCTGTTCCTATTAATTTATCTTTAAGTCTCATGGCTAATTTTAAATATTTAAGTATGGCAACGAGTTCTCCTGTAAGGCAAAGTATAATACCTACTATTAGTGATGCCATTCCAAATTTGGCCGCCACCCCACCAAAAGAAACACCATTACCAGTTCCGGCCCAGTACATTACTAATACCCATGCTTTAGCAAACCCAATATAAAAAAATAATAAAATAGTATTAACAGCTGTTATAGCAGAATTCATAGTGCCACTTTTGAAATCTTTAATAGTAGGTATTGCTACATCTAAAGCACTATCAATTGCAGTTACAGTTTTATCTAATGTGGAGGTTAAATATTGTTTTGCACTATCTGGTATTTGACCACTTTGAATTTGTTTTAAATCCTCTACTGATACTGTTGTACCAATTATATCTTCAAGAAACTTACTTAAAGTTTTATTATTTTCATCTTTAGAAAAGGCATTTGGATCACTTATTAAATTTATAATTAAATTTATAATGTCTTGCTTGATACCATCATTCAAGTTCACCTTTTCGCTGTATTCATCTTTATAATTACAAGTACTTCCATTTGCACTCTCTTCGGCCCAAGCTACATTGTAGTGAATGCTATAGATAGCAAAATTGCAAATTATTATCACATTTAAAATAAATCTTAAAATATGACTTATTGATTGAGATTGAAATTTAGGAAAATATTTCTTAGAAAAAATATTCATTAAATTCTCCTGAATTAATAAAACTTGAATATCGAGTAAAAAATTAACTTTAGACAAACGGGTATACTTAATTATAGATGTAATTACTTGATATTCAAGTTTTTTAAATTTGACGACAGCGATGGTTGGTGTGACTGCACAGGAATAATTGATCTTTAATCAGATAATTCTATAGCGTACTCACGAATTGTGAGTGTTTATAACAATTTTTATTTTTTAATTAATGAGCACAATGCCTGGTATGAATCGTATTACTTCATAATGAATTGTTACTAAAGGGCGAAGAATCAAGAGTGTTATTATCGGAAGAAACATGAGTGCCTCAACGAGTTTTTGAAAATGTTCTGTTATTGATTTTATCAACCAAAGGCCTAGTAAAATAGTTGGTATTTTTTTCCGTTCAATTTATTCTAGTGACAGACATTAAGGCCTTGACGCTTTCTTAGTCACAAAGGCCTTTAGTTTCTGTTTTTAAGTCGTCCGTTCATTTACGCTTCAGGCACGCTTCCGTAAGAGTGATTTATAAATTCAAGAGGCATCCTGCCTGTGGACACTTTTTTTATTAATATATGGATTCATCTTTTCTAGACCATAAGTATTGATGGCCCGTCTTGTATTA
>JADGAM010000223.1 GCA_015232015.1 Oligoflexia bacterium
ATTAGATAACATAAAACACCCTCCCTAGAAGAGGATGATGGCATAAAATTTACGAAAGGCCACGCCGCAGTTATGAATAAATGTTAAATTAGGTGAAAGAACTTACTGGGAAGGGTACTAGTATCAAAAAATTTGATTTGAGCTTTAGATCCTCATTTTCTTTCTCTAAAAATTTGGTAAGCGATCCATGAACCACATCTAAAAATAATAAGCCGATTGTGTTGGCCTCATTTTTTTATTTATAAATTTTAAAATTGGAGAAACCTATGGTCGGCAGTGATTACAATGTTGGGTACAATTGAGCAAACAAACCATAACCGGCAATTGTTGACCAACTACCTTTGCTATTAGCAATTACTTACAATGAATTCTCTCTTAAATGAAAACAAATTAAGATTCAATCGTTTTTCTCAATAAGAAATTCAATTTAAATATTTTCTTTATAACAACATTGAAAATGTTAGCAGTAAAAAGTAAATTTTCATAGGAAAATGAAAATGTTGTTAATATCAATGGTTGCATAAATAATAATTCCTATAACAAATGTTATAGGTAGAGCTAAGATTTTTTTGTTGTAGATAAATGTTTTTAGAATGAAGTAGCCAATTAATCAGAAGTGGAAGATTAAATTTGTTTGATACTATTTTTTCTTTTATATCGGCAAAATTTATCTCTGCTTTACAAAAAAATTATATCATTTCAGTGAAGAAATGTGAAATAAAAAAATATTTTTAGATGAGATTATTGTTTTCCAGAGTAAACAGAATTAAATAGTAGATTTCTCTCAATAGCGTTCTCTGTTAATACAAGAAGTCCTGGCTCATTTACCCAAGGACATGTTAAAATGCACAGAGCTATTCTTCTAGAAAATATTCAAGGAAATATTAAGATGTCCCAAATAAATCTCAAATCGCCATTCAAATCAAATCGCCTGAACATTTTAACATCAATAGAGATAGAAGATTTATATTCACGTCCACAATTGACTGAAGAAGAAAGAGCTTTATTTTTTGAACTAGATCAAGAAGAGCAAAAAATATTAGTTTCCAATACTTCAAACGCTACCAAAGTGGATGCCATTATTCGACTTGGATATTTTAAGAAAAAGCAGCAGTTTTTCCAGTTTGATTTGAATGAAGTGGAGGACGATGTAAAGCACATTTTGGATCGTTATTTCACTCCGGCCACACTAGACAAAAGCACCACCGGTATAAAGGCAAAAATAAATAATCAAAAATGGGTCTTGCGGATGGTTGGATACAAATCATTTAATCAATCAAAATATATTCCTATATTGCTTAATAAAGCTAAAAAATTATGTCATTTATCGACTGATCCAATATTTATTTTTCGGGAACTGCTAGCAATAGTGGCCCCATTAAAAATAATTAGACCTGGATATAGTACTTTCCAGAAAATTATTTCTCATGCTTTAATGTCAGAACAAAAACGAATCAGCAAGATATTACAAGAGCATCTTTCATCACAGGAAAGATCGCAACTATTTAAATTGCTAAGTCAGGAAGAAAATATTTACACCATCACTTTATTAAAACAACAACCTAAAAATTTCAAATCCACGGCCATTCGTCAAGAGATTGAGTATTATGAGCAATATCATAAGTTGCACCAAATTGCTAAACGACTATTACCATTGCTGGAAGTTTCAAAAAAGGGAGTTGAGTATTATGCCAGTCTAGTACTCACCTTTTTAGTAAAGTTTTATTGGTGATAATTAAACTTTACTGAGAAATATACCCTCGTTAAAGAGGGTATGAAATAAATAATTATTTTTCTCTAAATATCGAAATAGCATCTTTAATATTTTGAGGAGGTATTTGATAATTTAAAGTATTGAGATATATCGATGAAACTTGTTGTTTACCACGTTTTAATGGGTAAGTATAAAGCTTATCAGATGGATTGAGCATATGATCTGGCAAAATTGCTATTCCCTCATTTTTTTTAACCAGTTTAAGTATTGAGGTAATGGAATTCACTTCGATAAAAGAATCGCTTTGTTTTTTAAAAAAGCGATGTAGCCAATCACTTGCACCATACACAATCCAAGTATACTGGTGAAGACTTGATACTTTAATTGGAGATGCACTTACAATTGCTAATTTCTCATCAAATAATCGTAATGATGTTATTGCTTCATTTTGAATATTGTCCGTAGATATAGTTATATCATAGAGACCGTTGATTAGTCCTTCGTGTAAACTATCTCCACTATTTACACTAAACCTTATTATTTGAGGAAAACGTTTTTTTAATGAATCGATTTTTGTAAGGGCCCAATTCTCTAAAATACCATGAACAATTCCAATTTTTATTGTAGTTATATCTTGCTCATGTAAAAATTCATTTATCCTATTCTCAAATAGTAAAAACTCTCCCAAAAGTTTTTTCCCTTCGCCAGTCAAGAAAACTTTTGAAGTAGTCCTTACAAGTAGAGTTTTTCCTATAGATTCTTCTAATAATCTAATTTGACGGCTAACCGCTGATTGAGCGATCCCTAACTGTTGGGCGGCCTTCGAAAAACTTAATTTTTGAGCAGTCACTATAAAAGTTTTAAGATAACGATAATCCATAAGATAAAACTCCTTTTATATGTTTATACTTTATAATCTTTATCAAATGACCTTTAATTCAAGCTTAACATTATCTTTTCCACTTATTCAATATTTAGATAAGTGATATTCAATTAATGAATTTGCGCTATATGCTCTTTTGGTTGTATATTCTGCGACCAATGGACCAAAAGAAAAGTATTACAAATATCAATACGATAATAGTAATAAATAAATAACAAAAAAATAAACTAATAATAACATTTTTAAGGAGAACAAAATGAATTTATTAAAGTTAGATAGTCAAAGAAAATTTTTGGCAGCTGTGTTGTTTTTAACAATATCCACATCAGCATATTCTATGGCCGCTTGGGATAGAAGCAATCGTCCAGAATTAATGGATAATAAGTATAATAGAGTTTTAAATCAACTTCCTGTATCCGGGAAATTAAGCAACCTTCCATGGAGTGATGATTATTGGCCGACTTACAGAGGAGGAATTAGCTTTCGTTGGAATCAAAAAGGTGAAAACGAAGTAAAAAAATATGGATATGAACTTTTAAATAGCAATAAAATTAGCAATTCTCTAGATACTTCGAAATTGTCTCCTTCCGAAAAATATGACCTTTTCATTGGTCGTTATGACTTTCCTCTGACAAAACAAGAAAGAGAACGAACATCTATTTTGGCCACTATACCAGGTAGCACTGATTACGATAAAAATTTTGAGATTCCGAGATGGGAAGGCCTTTGCCATGCTTGGGCACCTGCTACAATGCAATTTAATAATCCAAAGCCTATTACTGTAGTTAACAAAGATGGCATCAGTATTAAATTTGGTTCTTCAGATTTAAAAGCGCTTTTAACTTATTTTCTTCATTCTACAAAATCTAAAACTTATTTTCTTGGGAGTAGATGTGAGTTGAGTTTTGATGAATTAAAAACGAAAGTGGCCAATGGTGAGATGAGCGAAGAAGAAATGTATGAACAGATGAACTCTCCAGAGTGTGCTGACACCAATGCAGGAGCATTTCATATTGCCTTAGTCAATCAAATCGGCCTTAAAAATGAAGGTTTTGTTGTTGATGTAACTAGAGATGCTGAAGTATGGAATCAACCAGTGTATGCTTTTAGAACAAAAATAATTAGCACATCAGAGGGATCATCTGAGGGCGCAGCTCCTAATACTGTAAAAGAAGTTACTGTGGAAACAGAAATGGACTACATCTCAGAGATTAAACAAACATGGAATTATATAGAAAGTCATAATAGTGTTGAAACCAAAATTTATAAATATAGATTGGAACTGAATGCTGAAGGGAAAATTATAGGAGGAGAGTGGCTAGATGAGAATCGTCTAGACTTTATTTGGAAGAGTGATCGCCCAGACTTCCAAGGTTTCTTTGCTCCTCTAAAAGATCTTTATGAAAAGGCCACAAAGTAATCCATTTCTTTTACAGCTACATCAAAGGGTTTTGTCGACTTAACTTTCTAAAAATCAAAGATCTCCCTAATTTCAAATCTAATGTTAATTTTGAGCTCTGTCGGTTTAACTTTTTTTCAAAATTTCAACTCAATGAAATTATTAATTTACAATAAAATTTATTGCAATGTGATTTCAAAAGGTTAGAAGTTAGCCCGACAGAGCCATGTTTTTTTTAATGCCACGTCCACCACGTTTATTTGAACACCCTCTTAAATTTCCTATTTAGCGTCTAGGGTGATCACGCCGCACATTCTGAGATTTTTTTCTTTGATGATCATGTTTTTTGGGTTCTTCTTTTTCTTTTTTCTCTTGCTGACTTTTAGGACTTTCAACACCTAAGATTTTTTCAATAGCACAAATAGCAAATTCGTCTTTTATCGGAATTGCAAAAGTAGTAGCAATACCTGTTTTTCCTAAGCGAGCAGTTCTTCCAATTCTATGAATGTAGTCCTCGGCCTCATAAGGAACATCATAGTTTACCACATGAGCAATGTTATCAACATCAATTCCCCGACCCATAACATCTGTAGCAATTAAAATACGAAATTTACCATTCTTAAAATCGGTCACGGTACTCTCTCTCTGTTCTTGAGTTAGATCGGAGTGAATATAAGTCGAATCGATTTTTCTTCCTTGAAGGTGTCGCCAAATTTGATAAACACGTTCTTTGGATTTTGCAAAAACGATGATAGTTCCAAGTTCCTGTCTTACTAAGCTAAAAAGGGCACTGACTTTTTTGCCCTCATCCATCCATAACAGTCGTTGTTCAATTTGAGGGATTGTGCTTTTGGTATTTTGTATCATAACTTCTCTTGGATTATTCATCAGACTTTTAGCAAGTTTTTCAACCTTAGGAGCGAAAGTTGCAGAATACATTAATGTCTGCCGTTCTTTTGGAAGTTGTTCTGCAATCTTTTCTATTTGTGTAGCAAATCCCATCTCAAGCATACGGTCAGCTTCATCAAAAACTATACATTGTATAAAATCAAGCCACACGTTTCCACGTTCAAGATGATCACAGAGCCTTCCTGGAGTTGCAACAATTATATGTGGAGAAGACGAGAGTGCTTTTTTTTCTTCTGAGATAGAAACACCTCCAATACAGACCACTGTTTTCATACCAAGAGGAGTAGCAAATGTTTCGAAAACCGCACCTGTCTGCAAAGCAATTTCACGAGTTGGAGAAAGAGCAAGAATATAAGTACCGTTCTTATCTTTAAAGCGCTCTAAAATGGGAAGAACAAAACTTGCAGTCTTGCCACTACCAGTTTGCGAGCAAACAAGAATATCAAGGCCTGCCACCACTAATGGAATAGATTGCACTTGTACTGGTGTTGGTTTTTTATAGCCAGCATCATCAACGAGCTTAAGTATTTTAGATGAAAGTGAGAGATTAGACCAATTCATTAATTTCCTTTATTATACATATTAACAAATAAAAGAAGCGGCCCATCTTCCAAAAGTGTTGAGCAGCTGTATTTATAACTTACTTTATTTTTTTCTACTTGTGTAATTTTAAGAAGTAACTCCACACACGGCTCTGTCGGGCCAACTTCTAACCTTTTGAAATCACATTGCAATAAATTTTATTGTAAATTAATAATTTCATTGAGTTGAAATTTTGAAAAAAATTTAAACCGACAGAGCCCCTTTTTAAAATCCTACTACGGAAGGTGTGCAAAGTCAGTAAAGGAAGAATATATGTTGGTTAAAGCGATGGCATGACCCCGCACTTTTGAATGGTCTCGATCGAAACTGTTACAGATTACATTTATTTATTTGGAAACTATAGGCCGAATGTTTTCAATCTTACAATCTGTTAGTGCTAATTCATCGTTCATTGTAACGTTAGTAGGGTAGTTAACTAATTTACCGCTCATATTGCTATCAATGTATGCTTCGGTACTTTCCCAGTGATATACTATGTAGATACGACCAGTATTGTTTATTTGGTATATACCAATAGAATCTGTCTCTGTATTCTTTATTTTATCACCATTTTTATCGAAGAAAAGCAGAAGACTACCATCTGAATCAGATTCATATCTTTTAGATCCATATCCTATTTTAGCAATTGTACTATGACCAACAACTGTACATGTAATTTTATCTACAACCATTTCTGTAGCATCTGATTCATTAAAATCGTCAAATGCCAAAACGGAAGTTGATAATACTAGAAGAGAAGAAAAAAGAAATAATTTCATTTTGTAATCCTTTGTTAAAATGTCAAAGCGTTGACATAAATTTATATTTAAAGCAGCTTATTTTTTCACCACTTCATTTTTTCATTCCCTTTTATAATGACAAACTAATTCTTTTACAATTTTAAAAATCATATAATTGTTATCTAGAAATTAGATAACATTCACGAAAAAATGTTATTAATGTATTCATGAATCTGCTACGTCTGTGTGATCGCGACTCCCTTTCGCACGCGCTGAGATCAGAGTCCTATTGACAGCGTTTTCGCCTAAGGCGAAAACGCATTAGCAAAACTGCTTTTATAGGAACTCTCTTACACCCTGAGAAGACCTAATTGTGATGGTGATAAACAAAATTAGTATGGATATTTATTTTGCCTGTAGATATTTTTTACAAAGAACATTTTTGAAAGTATTTTTCAATCTCATCCATAGTAATGGTTTTTTAGTAATAATTGATAATTATGATTTGTTAGGGCCCGTCAAAAAACAACTGCTCATTTTTGCATCCAATCTTTAGGCCATTTTAAGCTTCTCCTTATTCACAAAATCCTCGATGTAGTTATACTATAAATCGTGTGCCAATAATTATGGGCACGCTCAATATCTTAGGGAAAAATTAATTTTATTTAGTTTAGATATTATGATTTCAGATGCTAAGATAGTCTGAATCTGATCTCCGATCTGAGATCAGATTCAGAAATCCCAATGGCCTC
>JADGAM010000224.1 GCA_015232015.1 Oligoflexia bacterium
AGCTAACATGAAATCAATTAAAGTTATTTTTGTTATTCTAGGTATGTTGTTATTGGTATCTTGTCAAGTAAGTGTAGGTCCTGGCCCTATAACTTATCCAACCGTTGCTGAAGATTTTGTTCAAAAATTAAATTACTACTATGGAAACACTTATGGCCAATCATTCTCTCTTGTTAAAGAGAATGGTTATGAGGCCCCAAGTTATTGCGTTCTTTATGATCAATTAACAGGTGAATATTCAGCGTTCAATCTAGCAAATTTTGGTTATGGTACTACTATGGATAGTTATTTATCAACAGCAGCTCCAAGCGATGTTATTAACTTTCTTGATCCACAATCAAATGGTCTTTATTACAGTTGGGATTATGATATTTATTTCGAGCAAACAGAAGGAAATAGCAAAGATTTGGAAAAAGTCGGAGCTTTCTTAGAAGAGAAAAAAGCTTACGAGATGGGTGGAAAATTGTCAGCTGAATTTGGTCTAAGCGAAGAAAGAGGAGTTCAAATTGCTAAACTTGCTGGTCAATGGAGTGCTTTAAAGAAGAAAAGAAGTTTAACCGATGCTGATGCTCAGGCATTCTCTCAAAAATTAATTGGTGTTGATCTTTCTACGGCCATTAGTGCTTTCCAAAAATCACAAGAAGGCAATAATAATGAATTAAATGCAATGTTAGAAAAGGCCGCTGTAATTAATGGTACAACTCCAGAGCGTATGAATAAAATTTTTAACGAAGTTATAACTAAGTAATTTTTTAAATTCACGAGCAAATCACTCTACTATTTTTATTTTATATCTATGTATAGGGTGATTTGCACTTTTATTTTGTCCCTAGGCTCTAGACGAATTATCGCTAACAACAATATATTATAATATTATAGCTATAAACTATAGTTTACAGTTTAAATTTTTTTCGTTGGAGATAATAATCATGGGACAAAAAGAAAGGCATAGTCATAGTAAATCTAATTGTAATTGCGATAAAAACCAATGTGGTGGCCATAATAATGGATCTAGTTTTCATAATGGAGGAGGTCATCATCGGGAAAGCAATTTAAATGAATTATCCTTACCTCTAATTCTTGACAAGAACCCTCGTGATTTTACCCGTGAAGATTTTTTACATCTAATAGAATATCTAGATATTAAACAACTTAATTTTCATTACAATGGTCTTGATGGACAACTGAAAGAGTTAAAAATTCCTGTTAATTCTTTGGAGTATGCAGATTTAGTGCTGGCCCAAGGAGAAAGAATAGATGGTAGTAGTATTTTTAAAGGAGTAATCGATACCTCTAAAAGTGATCTATATATTGTTCCAATTTATCGTTTTGCTTTTTTGTCTCCTTTTGAGAAAAACACATTATCATTTATGTGTACATTTTTGGATAGAGATGGAGGTTTAACTGAGGCATCTCCTGATAATGTTTTACTTAAGGCCCATCAAGATTTTAAAAAGCAGACAAAACTAGAATTAAATGCCTTAGGTGAATTAGAATTTTATCTTTTATATGATAAAGAAACCAATCGTTTTCCCAATACTCCTCAAAATGCTTATCATCAAACAACCCCATTTAGTAAAAAAGGACATATCATTAATCATATGATGAAAATTATCTCTTCTCTTACTTGTGCGGTTAAATATTCTCATGCAGAAGTGGGTTTTATTCCTGAAGTTAATTCAATCTATCCAGAGATAAATGGAAAGGTGGCAGAACAATTTGAAATAGAGTTTTTGCCTCGACCAATATATGATATGGGAGTTTATTTAAATTTATCAAAATGGATCATAAAAAATGTGGCCTATCTGTATGGAGCAAATGTTACGTTTACTCCTAAATTGCAAGAGGGAATGGCGGGTACGGGGTTACATATTCATTTAGAACTTAAAAAAGATGGTAAAAATATTATGGTTGACCCAAAAACGAAGGTCTTAAGTAAAGAAGCAAGACACATGATAGTGGGATTATGTAGTAAGGCCAAAAGCCTAACTGCTTTTGGAAATACAGTGGCCAGTTCTTATATGCGACTGGTTCCCCATCAAGAGGCGCCTACTCGCATATGTTGGTCAGAACAAAATCGCTCTGCTCTTATTAGAGTTCCCCTTGGTTGGGGTGATCTTTTATCTGCTAATCTAGCAGATTTGGTTAATAATAGTGTTGATAAAAACTTTCAAAATAAACCAAAAAAAGAAGCAAAAAAAGAAGCAAAAAATAAGAAAACAGATAAAAAAATTAAGGAACAAAAAAATAGCGATGAAAATGATAATTTTAAAAATAATTCAAGACAGACAATTGAAATTAGAAGTCCTGATGGATCAGCAAATATTAATCTGCTTTTAGCAGGAATTTCAGTAGCTATTCGAGAGGGAATGAGTGATCCCTATGCAGAAGACACTGCTAATAAGCTTCACGTTGTAGGAAATATCTTTAATAATGAAGAATTAAAAAATTCACTCGATACACTTCCTGTCAATTGCCTTGAATCAGCAAATGTTTTAAAAGATGATCGTGCTATTTATGAAAAGCATGGTATTTTTCCTACAAAAATGATCGATTATACAATAAATAAGTTAAGACAAGAAATTGATCCTACAGAAGATCAAAAATACAAACACTCAAGTAAAGAAGAACAATTAGAAATATTTTCTAAAGTTTTGCATAAAGATTTTCACAAATAAACTGTCCAAAAATCAGATAAAAAAAACTAAACAAAAATGCTAATGTTTATTTTAAAAAATATTAGTGTTACAATCTAATGAAAGAGATATTTTGTTTTGTAGTCTTTAAGATAATTTCATCTATTTATGATAATGAGAGATTAAAATGGGACATGCCCTCATCATATCCGATAATGATGTGATAAATGATATTTATATTGTAAATTTTAGTGCTTATGTTGCTACTAATGTAACAATTAAAAAAAATCATGAAGAGGCAATCAAACTATTAGAGCAAAATCCCAGTATTGATATAATAATTTCTCTGGCCCAAATTAATTCACAACCTACCGCCAAGTTAATTTATGTTTTTCTTAAGAATAATAATAAAAATATTCCATTAATGTCTATTGGAGAAACAAGGGCCTTTGCGGAGGATGTGATCAATATCTCCTCAGTTTATAATATTAAGGAAATCGTTCGTACTGTTGCTAAGTTGCTGGAGATTACAGCTAAAGATATGGTAATTATGCCAGTGCCAGAATATTTTCCAATACCTTTAAAGCTTTTTTTAACAATGTCTAAAGTTGAGAGTGATGTATTTTATAGATATAGTGCAAATCCCATCAGTCATGAATATATTCGCATTTTAGAAAAAGGTACAAAAGATATTGTTAACAAAGTAAATATTTATCTTAATCAAAATATTAATACCTTGTATATTCCTGCAGCTGATAGATTACGTTTTATAAATAATGCTTCTTCTTCTCTTATTACGCAAATGGAATCACAAAATGTTTCCACTAGTGAACGAATTGATTTAGTTGAACAAGGATTGGAATTAATTACGGGAGAGATTTTTGAGAATAAAGGTGTATCTGAAGAGGTAATTAAAATTTCTAAGTTATGTATAAATTCTGTTCAACAAGTAATTAGAGAAACTAATCGTTTTAACGAATTACTTAATAATTTACTAAAGAATAAAACTAAATATGTTTATCTCCATTCAGTATTGGCAGCTTATGTCTCCACAGAGATGTTGAAACACATTTCATGGGGATCTGATGAACAGGCAGAAAAGATATCGTTTGTTCTCTTTTATCATGACATTTTTTTAATGCAGATTTTTGATGCTCACCCAGATATTATAACAGAAGATGAATTGTACTTTAATAAAAGTTTATCAGAGAAAGAAAGAGATGTTTTAATTAATCACGCCCGAATGGCGGGAGAGGTAATCTGTTCATTTAAGCAGATTCCTATTGGTTCTGATGTAATTATTAAACAACATCATGGAACTAGCAATGGGATGGGATTTGCAGCAGAATTTAAAGACGATATTTCCCCTCTATCAAAAATTATGATCATAGCTGAAGAATTTGTAATTGATATTTTGAAGGCCAGAAATAAGAAAGATAAAGAAAAATTTGATAAGAAAAAATCCATGAAACGTCTTACTGAAAGATATACAAAGAATTCTTATAAAAAAATAGTTGAGTCCCTTGATTTTGTCAGCGTCTAAGGGGTGGTAATATAATATTATTTATCACAAGTAATATAGTTTAGATTTTAAAAGGAGGGATTCTTCCTATGTTACATTATCTAACTCTTCCTCAGAATATCTTAATTTTAATACCAACTATATTGGTACTATTTATACCAGCAATCTACAGAAGATATTTTCTATGTGTAACTTATGCATCTTCATCTTCACAAATTGCTGTACAAAAAAAATCTAATACAAAAATAAGTGAGCTAGTTGATGGAGGAAGATACTTTTTTTATGATTTTCTAAAAGGCATTGGGATGTTGGCGGTGCTGATTATTCATGTAACATATATTTATAAAGATGATTTGACCTTTTATAACACAGACAATGTGTATTACTATGTAAATAATCTTGTTAATAATCTAACCCGTTTTACAATTCCCTTTTTTCTTTTAATATCTGGTGTTTTATTAAAACCTTTTATTATGCAGAAAAAAGAGATAGTTGATTTTTATCGAAAAAAATTATTACGACTTATTCCTCCATATATCTTATGTGTAATTGCTATTCACTGGGATAGGCCAATTGCTGAGATATGGTCATTAGGTATTACCGGGCAAGCAGATGTGCCTTTTTATTTTATGCTGGTCTTATTTCAATGTTATTTTTTATATCCACTACTAGTATATTTAAGAAAGTATGTTTCTGTCACAATGTATTTGTTACTAATTATATCGGTTGTATCAGCGATATTTCCAACTTTTTGGTCTGCACACGATGTACCTCTATGTTTAAAATATATATTCTTTTTTGCTTATGGTGCTTATTCGCGTGAATATTTTCTTAATTATAAAAAAGAGAGGAATAAAGATTTTTGGTTATGGGTAATATGTATTGTTTATTATGTTGTTTATTGTTTAATTTTTTCTAATTATTACTACAATACAAGATTTTTTTGGGGATTGGCCACTTTTCATATGGTATTTTATTTTAGGGATTCAATTTTAAAGTGGAAAATATTTACTAAATTTTTTAATTTTATTGGACGCTTTAGTTTATGGATCTTTTTAATTCATTATCAAATCATGCTTGGGTTTAAGAGCTACTTTGAACAATTTGCAATGAATTTTTATATAGAACAGCTATGCAATTTCTTTGCAACTTTTATAGTAACTATTATTGCTTCATTCTTGTTGGATTTAATATATAGAAAAATTACTGAACCCTTCCTAAAGACCTAATGGCCTTTTGAAACGGCCTTTTAAGGAAGAAACCATAAGCTTAATTTTGGCAGATAAGTAATAACTAACAATGAGGCCCACAATAAAATAATAAATGGAATGACTGAACGGTATAACATTGTAATATGCTTTTTAAAGCGAAAACTGCTTATAAATAAATTTATTCCTACAGGTGGAGTAAGATAACCAATCTCCAGATTAGTTAAAAATATAATAGCAAGATGAATGGGGTTAATTCCATATTCATTGGCCATAGGAACAATCAATGGGACAACAATCATTGTAGCACTAAATATATCCATCATACAGCCAACCAAAATCAAAAATAAGTTTAATACAATTAGAAAAACATATTTATTGGAGATATATAATTTAATAAGTGCTAATATTTTCATGGGCACTTCTTCATCAACTAAATAATTTGTTAAGGCCAAAGCACTACAAACCATCAAAAGAATTGCACCAACAAGTGATGTAGAATTTAATACTACTTTACTAATATTTTTCAAATGAATATCTTTATGAATAAAACATGTTAAAATAAAAACATAAAGTGCAGTGAAAGCGGCCGCCTCAGAGACAGTGGTAATTCCTCCATAGATTCCAACTAAAACACCAACTGGTAATAGCATTTCAAAAATGCACCTTTAAGAGAAAAATATGCTTCTTTTATATCAAATTTTTTTTTCACCACTTGTTTGTTTTTTCGAATTGCATGCATGGAAATTATTGCAAATAAAGAAAGAACAATAATTAAAAATATTCCAGGAATTGGACCAGCTTTAAAGAGAGAATTTATATCTGTTCGTGAAGTTAATCCATATAAAATCATTGGAAGACTTGGAGGAAAAAGAAGCCCTAAGGAACCACAAGTTGTAATAAGTCCAAGAGTAAATCTTTCGCTATAACCTTCGTTTCTTAGTATTGGATACATTAGGCCACCAAGAGCAATAATTGTAACTCCAGAAGCTCCAGTAAAGGCAGTAAAAACAGCACTTATTGAAAGGCAAATTATTGCTACTCCGCCTGGAAGCCAGCCAAACGCATCAGTCGCTGTGGAGATTTTGATTCTGCTATTAAGTATCCAGCGAAAGTGAACAAAGGAATGGACAACATCATCGGTTGAGAAGAAATTTGATAAATGGCTATAGAAACTGTACTGATGGAGATATCAGCAAAAGTAAATGCCACCATCGAAAAAAGAACCATAATAACAAAAAGTGGTGTTCCTATTATTGCGAGAATTGCAATTAATATATATAAAGTTATGGCAAACAATTTTTACTCCGTTATTTCATTTAAATTAGGATTTATATTGGTACTTGAATCTGCAAATGCTTTAAGTGCAGGATGTGTTGGATCAAAGAAAGAACTTAAAAATAAAAAGAAAAAACGATAAACCATTAATGAAAAACCAAATGGAATAATTGATACTCGCATCACTCGCATCACTCGCATTCATTTTTTTTATTTGAATATTATTTCCATTAACACAATTAATTTTAAAAGGGTCTTCGTGAAAA
>JADGAM010000225.1 GCA_015232015.1 Oligoflexia bacterium
AGAAAGTTAGATGTAATGTTATAATCAATGGTGACTCTAATATCATTTAATTCAAATGCATGTCTGAGATAACTTATCTTTATAGATGGAACCAGTGAATACTTCTCATACAATTTGTAATCCTATTACTCCTGATGATCTAGTAAACTGCCTTTATTATACAAGAACAAAAGGAAACAGATTTAATATAAGGCCATATATCCACGAGAGTGGAATAATTAATAAAGATAATATTCAAAAGATTTTAGCATTTCTTCCTATAGAGGCCTCTGCAAGCGCAAGGTTTCAGCAAGAAGATTTAATTGGAAGGTATTACGTTACTTTAAAGGAGGCCCTGCTAGAAATAAATCCTGATATTATTGAAAGAGGAGGACCCGTTTCTGAATCCAGCTTTTCTGCTGAGGATGATAGAGTATATCGAGGTTTTCTTCTGTTTAATAGTTGGATTAATAATAGCGATGTCCGTGGTTCCAATAGCAAATCATACTTACTTAAAGATTTTTCAGAAGATACAGAAAATACCATCAATGGGTGGAATTATGTGGAAGAACAAAGTGACATAGGAAAATCTCTTTCGGGGGTTTTTAGTTCAGGAAATCCAAATCGTTTGCAAATTGGCCATGACTTCTTGTTTACTGATTCACGACATTTACATTTTAAATATTTTACCTTGCAAATACCAAAGGCCTGGTTTCGTACTACCTATGCTGACCTACTGTGGATGGGTAAGAAGATTGTGAAGATTACTAAAGAAGATTTACAAGAAATATTGGCCTATACTCACTGGCCACAGTTTTATCAAGATGCAATGATTTATAAAATACAAATGCGAAGAAATCTTTTGGCCCAATATCTTGGGATTAGTGATTTGATTAATATTAACGAACGTAATGTTACTGCACCTTCGTTGTCGATTCCTCTATGTAATGAGCAATCACTGGCGGATACAGCAACCAATATGCAACTACCATTTGAGCTGTTGAAAAAAACATATAATGAATCAATTCTAGTGAAGAACGCTAAAAGAGAAGGAAAGTGCTATGAAGATAGTGTTTTGATAAATGGAAGAGTCAACGATTCTAGTAGAAGTATCTTGGTACGATTGCTTAGACAATATCGGCACCCCTCAGGATTAGATCGTAGAATTTCTCGTTATCCCTTTCTGAATCGATTAAATCCGCAAAATAGATTACATGATATTCCATGGGATTTATTGTAGTTAGGAGGTTTGTATGCGAACAGCTTTTTTCCGTAATGAAAACCAAGAAAATTTAACATCATCTTTACCTGAAGAACATTTTTTTGATAGAATCGAAGATAAATATGTATTAAATACTAATTTATTACCTCAACTTCTCGAAAGAATAGCTAATATAATGCCGCCATTTTATAATAATGGCAGTGATGCTACTTATACCTTGATTGAATCGATATACTTTGATTCATTGTCACTGGAGTTTTATCAGCATCATTTAAAAGAGCTTCCAATACGCTATAAAATGCGAGTTAGAAGGTACGCTCCTGGCGGAGTGTGGGATACAGAAACGCTATTTTATGAAGTGAAAAAAAAAGAAATGGAAAAATCTAAGAAGATTAGGTTTGTTATTAGTGAGCACGATCTAGCTAAATTAAAAAAAGGATTTGCTCCAACATTTTCTAAAGAATTACTAATGATAAATGCAAAATTAGGAGAGGAAAAATTATATACAAGGGTAAGTAAGGCCCAAAAATTGTATGAGAAGTATTCACTGGTTCCATCTATAAAGATAAGTTATCTCAGACATGCATTTGAATTAAATGATATTAGAGTCACCATTGATTATAACATTACATCTAACTTTCTTCTTCTAAAGTCAGATTTGAAAGTCAATAAGCTTGAGAACTCAGGAGATTCAATTTTAAATAATAAAATACTAAGTGATAAGATCTCTGAGATATCTAATAAATACTGTGTGCAAAATATAGCAGTGATGGAGATCAAACATAAACAAATAGGAGAATTTCCTGACCGAATACGCGATTTACTGATTCAGTTTAATTTGAACAAAGTATCTTTTTCAAAATATGTTCATTCTGTATCTCAGGTGATATCATCTTAAACACTGGTATGAACTGAATATGAACTGAATACGATTAGGTAGTACATTTTATGATTGGGGAATTAAAAGCATTAAACGTTGTGGGAAATACAGAATCTTTAAAATTACAAGAGTTATTAATTTTACTTAGCAATTCACTTCTTTGTGGTCTGGTTTTAACAATTATAACTTTTTATGTGGCAAAATCACTCTCTACTAATACTAGCAAATCTTATGATCCAAAAATAGAAGAAAAAGATAAAGAAAACAAAAACAAAGAAGAGGCAATTGAAACTACAAATTTGTTTTTAGGTTCGGCAAATATTTTGTTTTTATGTATAAGTTTAACGGGAGTGATGATTCTCGTAAATAATAACCTGGCCAGGGCCTTTGCAATTGGCGCAGCATTAGCAATAACTCGCTTCAGAGTGAAAGTTGGTCCAAAAATATTGGCCTCCAATTTACTTTTTGGTGTTATTATTGGTGTTGCTAATGGATTGTCAGAAATAACTCTAGCGTGGCTTCTCACTATAATTTATGTATTTTTAGAACTAGTTTTGCTTTTTATTGCGAAAAAATATTTTACTCTTGGTAATATATTTCTCAAAGATAAAAATGATAATGGGGATGAATAGAGGCACAACTTAAAGCGTAAGCTTAAACCAAGAGTGCCTCAATTGCGTGCTTTACATTTACTAAATATTTTGTTTTTTTAATATTTTTAATCTGACAATTTCCATAATTGCATGAATATTTTTACTTTTTTCTTCAAAACTTAATTTGGAAAAATGGGTTAAGTTTAATTGAGAAAAATTGGAAATTAATAATTCGATTACTTCACTTATTATATATTCATATTCTTTCTTTGAAAGAAGATTTTTCACTTTATTTTTTAAATAAAAATTGTCAAATGGTTTATCAATAAAATCATCAATACCAATTCTCAAGGCAGTTTGAATAGAATTTTTATCACCGAAGGCAGTTAACAGGATATAAGAGGAATGTGGACTAATCTCTTTTAATCTACTCAAAAGGTTCAGACCATCTATGTCGGGCATTTTAATATCAAGTATTGCCAGATCAATCTTTTCTTTTTTCATTATATCAATTGCTTCAAGTGGTTTGGTAGTAGTAATTATTCGAGCGGCCTCATTTTTTAGTGCTCGTTCTAAAACCGCAAGTATGCCTGCCTCATCATCTACGCATAAAATAGTTGATTGAAAAGTTTCATTTGTCATAATTTTTTGTTCCTTCATTACACGATAATTAATTTTAATTGATTAATTGTTTTTTTAAAAGGCTGGAATTTTTTTACGGATTAAAGATTATATTTTTTAGTCGATAAGAGAGTCAAATTCAGTAAGAGATTTATAGATTTTTTATGTTTGGATTTAGGCCAATTATGGAGGTTAATTGAAATGAAAAAAGCACTGATTTTGGATGATAGTAAAGTTGTTAGAAAACTGATTTATTCTATGATTGAAAAAAGATTGCCTGATTATCAGATATTTGAAATGCCAAGTGGTGAAGAAGCTATGGAAATGATTTTAAAAAAACAAATAAAGGATTTTTCTTTTGTAATAATTGATTACAATTTATTAGGAATGAATGGACTAGAATTCTATTTAAAAATAAAAGATATGGTGAAAATTTCTCATTCTTTTATATTAACTGCTAATATCCAGCAAAAGGTGAAGGAAAAAATTGAGCAAAATAATGTTGTGTTAATAGAAAAGCCTTTTAAAATTGAGAGCTTTGAAAAAATAATAATGGCCGCATTACAAGAATAAAGAATAAAGAAATTAATAATGAAGGAATAAATTAATATGGATTTGCAAACTAATAAGGAAAAATACAATATTGAGTATTGTAAAGAGGTTCTTAAAGAAATATTTAATATGGGGATCTGTAGTACCGCCAAATCCCTTTCTGTTTTGGCAGATAATAAATATGAAGTAAAATTATCAATTCCTCATTTAGAAATTTTAAATCTAGGTCAAATTATAAAGAAATTTGAAAGTGATGATAAATATAAAACTATAAGTTGTGTTTCTCAAAAATATAGTGGGTCTTTTCAAGGAATCGCTTACATGTTTTATTCCCAAGATGATAGTCTGAAATTGGTTAAATTGATGTTGAATTCAAATTTATTGCCTGATCAGATAAGTGAATTAGAAACAGATTCTTTGTTAGAGATCGGGAATTTACTATTAAACGCTTGTTTGTCGGCCATGGGAAATTTCCTTAAAGAAGAAATTAAAACAGAGCTACCTGAAATTAAGATTGGAACGGCAGCAGATGTTTTTGGCAAGCGTAATTTGGAGACAAAAATTATATTTATTAATTCAAAGTTTTCTTTGAGTGAACATGATTTAAATGGACATTTTAGTTTATTTTTAGAGAGTGATCGATTGGACCAGCTTTTAAAGCTAGTACAGAGTTCAGGTGAGAAATATTTTGGCGTGTTTGAATAGTAAATTCATGGATTTTAGGAAGCATATGTTACAAGAAACATTTAAAACGTTATGTAATGTCTTTGATGTGGGCATAATTATGCTTAATTCAGAAAAAAAAATTGAAATATGGAATAATTGGATGGTAAAGCATTCGTCACTTGAAAATGAGAGTGTTTTTGGTAAAAATATATTTGAAATTTTCCCGGATTTAAATAATACATCAATATTACTTTCAGTCGAAAATGCCATTAAAAATGGGATGAGTTCAATTTTAAATCACAGATTTCACAAATATATTTTCCCTCTTGAAAAAAATGGAATGTTGATGAGTCAAAATGTCACAATAATGCCGATTGAGATGTTAGAAGATAAAACACGATATTGTTTAATTCAAATTATTGACATGAGTGCTTCTATTAGAAGAGAAGAATACTTAAAACAACAAAATGAAAAAATTGAAAATGAAAAGCAATTTAGTGAAAGTATTATTAGTACTATGAATGAAATGTTATTTGTACTTGATAATGAAAATAAAATATCCTTTGTAAATACTTCAGTTAAAGATATTTTGCAATATTCAACAGAAGATCTTGTAGGAGAGACAGTTGATAAAATTATAGATGATAAGTTGATTCTAAAAAAAATAATTAATAGTGGTATTGTTAATCAAAAAGAAACAAAGTTGATTGCTAAAAATGGAGAAGTTAGAAACGTTTTATTATCTGGAAGAGTTATGAAGGAGCGTAATGGAAATATAACTGGCATTGTTTGTATAGTAATGGACATAACTGAAAAAATAAAAATGGATAAAGAAAAAGAAGAGATGCAAAAAAGATTGGCCATATCTAGCAAATTGGCATCAGTTGGTGAATTGGCAGCAGGAGTGGCCCATGAAATAAATAATCCATTATGCATAATCAAAGGAAATCTTGAGTTAATGAAGGACGATATTAAATGTTGTGGTGATGAAGATGAAAGTACTTGTGATAAATATATAAAGACTGTGTCCATAGTTCTAAAGAGTATTTCTGTTTTAAATGAAAATATAAAAAGAATTGAAGTGATAGTTAATGGATTGAGAAAATATATTCATACTGACCAAAGTGTCGAGTATGTGAAATTAAATGATATTTTAATAGATACTATTCGTTTATTATTATCAATTTATGAAAAACAAGGGGTAAAGATAGATTTGGAATTATTAGAACAAAATATTATTATAAAGGGCAATCCTGGTAAATTACAACAAGTATTAATGAATATGTTATCGAATGCTTTTGATGCTGTTAATGAGAATTTGGAATCAAAAAATATTATAGTAAAAATGGAAAGAAACCAAAAAACAAATGGCGAACAAATAATGGTAAAAATCATAGATAATGGCCACGGAATAAAAGATGAAAATATTGAAAAAATATTTGACATGTTTTTTACAACCAAAGCGCCAGGAAAAGGTACGGGAATGGGATTAAATATTTGTTATTCTATTGTTAAAGATATGCATGGTGAAATAATGGTTAATTCAAAGGAAGGACAAGGTAGTAATTTTACAATTATGTTGCCGATATACTCTATTGAAAAATAGGATTATTTAATTATGAATAAAAAAGTTATTATGATTATTGATGATAGTCAGTTCTCTATTAACAGGACAATGGATGCAATAAAAAAAGTCACTAATGATTTTGATCTGCAAAGTTCGAAAGTTCCCTCTGAAGTCGTAGAGAAAATATTACTTAAAAAAGAGATCATTGATTATTTGATAATTGATCAGAGTATGCCTAAATTAAACGGACTTGATTTTATTGATAGAGTGAAAAAGCTAATACCAGCAAGTTCCATCATGTTATTATCTGCAAGTGCGGGTTTTGCAACTGGATTGTTTCACGTACCTGAGGGAATACATTTTGTCGAGAAACCTGTTTCAAGTGAAAAGATTGAACCAATAATTAAAATGTGGAGTACTAGTAGTAAAAAGTTGTAAAAAAAAATCGAAAGATATACTCCTTATCAATGCCCCTTTTGATATTGATATTGATATTGATTTAATAAAAGATGGGATGATCTCGGCCATAAATGCTTTTCAAAAAATGACAGAATCAAACGAAGAATTTGAAATCGATATCAAAGTGGAAAAATCTGCTGGGTTGTTGAGGGTTATAGTAATTTAATCAACCGAAAGAACGTATTACCTCATAATGAATTGTTACTAAGGGGCGAAGAATCAAGAGGCCTTTAGTTTCTGTTTTTAAGTCGTCCGTTCATTTATGCTTCAGGCACGCTTCCGGAAGAGTGATTTATAAATTCAAGAGGCATCCTGCCTGTGGACACTTTTTTTATTAATATATGGATTCAT
>JADGAM010000226.1 GCA_015232015.1 Oligoflexia bacterium
AAAATGAATTTCTTAATGATGCTGCTATCGCTTGCGAATTAGCAACAAATTTTTATTTTGGTAATGCTGATGAAAGAATTGCTAAGACATATCTTAAAGAAGCATTATTTTACTATGATAAATGGGGCGCAAAACTTAAACACTCCTTTTTGATTAATAAATATAAAAAATTAATTGAAGATGATAATGCGATAATTAATCTACATACAACTCTTAAAACACCAAATGATAACAAAACAGATAATGACTTTGATATCAATTCATTAATGCAAGCATCAGTCTCAATTTCAGAGGAGATGAAACTAAATAAATTACTACAAAAAATCATGGATATTCTTATAAGAAATACTGGAGCACAGAAAGGTATTTTACTTGTAAATAAAGATGATACATTTTTTGTTGAATCAATAGGTATAATTGGTCTAGCAGAAAATCAAATACAAAAATCTATATCGATAGATACGTTAGAAAAAGAATATGAAAATTGTGTTTCAGGTAATAAAATTGATAATGAAATTTTACTCCCTTTAAAAATTATTAATTATGTAATTCATTCTTGTGAACAATTGGTAATTAACGATGTAAGCAAAGAAGAAAAATTTTTACTCGATCCTTATATCCAAAAATATAAACCAAAATCAATTCTTTGTTCACCATTAATTAAGCAAGGGAAAATTGTATCCTTGGCCTATCTAGAAAATAATTTATCAGCAGATATATTTACTACTGAACGAATAAAAGTTGTAACATTACTATCATCTCAAGCGGTTACATCAATTGAGAATGCAATTCAATACGAAAGAGTAAAAGAATTAAATATTGCATATGAAAAATTTGTACCTAAACAATTTTTAAATTTCTTACATAGAGAAGATATTACAAAAGTAAATTTAGGTGACCATATTGAAAGAGTAATGTCTGTGCTTTTTACGGATATAAGAGATTTTACTACTTTATCAGAATCCATGTCTCCACAAGAAAACTTTGATTTTCTAAATGAATTTCTTCGAAGGTGTAGCCCATTAATTAGAACAAATGAAGGATTTATTGATAAATATATTGGAGATGCGATCATGGCACTTTTTCCTAAAAAATCCGATGATGCAATAAATTCTGCCATTAAAATATTAAAAACTATTCGAGAGTATAACAGTGAAAGAATTCAAAAAAGTGAATTGCCAATAAATATTGGAATCGGTATCCATACCGGTAATTTAATGTTAGGAACGATTGGTGAAGATCATAGAATGGAAAGTACAGTTATCTCAGATACTGTAAATTTAGCATCTCGAGTTGAAGGTTTAACGAAAATTTTTGGCGTTTCACTTATTATTACAGAAACAACTTTGAAAGATATTGAAAATATCAATAATTACAACATTAGATTTCTAGGAAGATCAAAAGTTAAAGGAAAATCCAAATCAATAGATATTTATGAAATATTTAGTGCTGATATTGAATCATTAAAAGAAAAAAAATTAGCATCAAAACAAAAATTTGAAGAGGCACTTAATCTTTACTATAAAAAAGATTTTTCTTACTCAATGAATTTATTTAAAGAAGTTTTAAATATAAACGCTAAAGATCATGCCGCCCACTTTTACTATCTACAGGCCAAAGAAAAACTTTCACAGAGTGTGGATGACGAATGGGAAGCAGATACTTTCTTACAAAAATAAAAACACTGTTTTATTATTTTTCTAAACATTTTCTTTTAATCACCGAAAATCTTATCGATATATTTTTATGTTTAAGTGTAATTACTTAAGTAATTCACTCTGCTTAATAATAACTAAAATATTTTATAATTTTTATGGTAGGTTTTAAAATGCGACGTTTAGAAAAAATAAAAGAAATAAGTCATCAAATTAAGAAAACTCCTATTGCTATTATTGGAATGGCAGGAATTTTTCCAGAATCAAAAAATCTCTTAGAATTTTGGCATAATATTCTTCAAGGTAAAAATTGTATTACAGATATTCCTAAATCTAGATGGAACATAGATGACTATTATGATCCAGATCCAACTAAAGCTGATAAAACATATGGACGTAAAGGTGGTTTTATTCCTGATATAGATTTTGATCCAGTTGAATTTGGGCTTCCTCCTAATATTTTAGAAGTAATTGATGGTTCTCAATTATTATCTCTATATGTAGCGAGACATGCTCTTATCGATGCAGGATTGGACAAATCACGCTTTAGTGATCACATCAGAGAAAGAACAGGAGTTATTCTAGGTGTTTCTGGTGCCACTAAAACATTAGTTAATTTATCAAATCGTTTGCAATCACCTGTATTAGAAAAAATTCTTAAAAGTTGTGGTCTTAAAGAAAATGATATTCAAAATGCTGTTAATAAATTTAAAAATCAATACATTAATTGGAATGAAGATGCATTTCCAGGTCTTTTAGGCAATGTCATTGCTGGTAGAATTACAAATCGTTTTGATTTAGGAGGTGTTAGTAGTACAGTAGATGCTGCCTGTGCCTCTGCACTTAGTGCTTTAAAAATAGGTGTTAGTGAATTAACAGAAGGAAGATGTGATATAATTATTTGTGGAGGAGTTGATTTAGATAATTCTCCATTTTCATATATGTGTTTTACAAAAACTCCAGCATTTTCTCGTTCAGGACACAGCAAACCTTTTGATGAAAAAGCAGATGGAATGATTTGTTCTGAAGGTATTGGAATGATGATTCTAAAAAGATTAGAAGATGCGGAGGCGGATAATGATAGAATCTATGCTGTAATTAAAGGAATTGGTACATCAAGTGATGGTAAGGCCAAAAGCATCTATGCTCCTAGTAGTGAGGGGCAGATTATGGCCATGAAACGAGCTTATGGTGAAGCTGGATATGAATCACAAACAATTGAATTAATCGAAGCACATGGGACAGGCACTCCTTCTGGAGATGCAGTAGAAATTCAAAGCATTAAAACAATGTTTTCTGAAAACAATTCTACAGATAAAAAAATTGCGATAGGAAGTGTAAAATCACAAATAGGTCATACAAAGGCCGCTGCTGGAGCTGCTGGACTAATGAAAACAATATTGGCCTTACATCACAAAGTACTACCTCAAACAATAAATATCGAAGTTCCAAACACAAAAGTAAAAATCGATGATACTAATCTTTATTTCAATGCTTGTAATAGACCTTGGATTAAAAATTGTAAATCAATTCCTAGAAGAGCAGGAGTTAGTGCTTTTGGTTTTGGTGGAGTAAATGTTCATATTGCACTTGAAGAATATCAAAGTGAACATAAGAAAAATTATCGTTTAAATAACATCAATCACATGATTATAATTCACTCTCGTACAACAGAAAGCTTGCTGGATCATTGTCATGAAATCATTGTACGATTAAAATCAGAACATAGAGAAAGATATTACTTAGAATTATTAAAAGATTCACAAGTAATTAATGATTTTCATGAATCAGCTCGTATTGGTTTCGTTTCAAGTTCAATTGAAGAGTGTATAGAAAAAATTAATTTTACTTGTTCTTATTTAAAAGAAAATCCAAATTCAAATAATTATGAAAATGATTTAAAAGGCGTTTATTATAAAAAACATGCAGAAAATTGCAAAGGAAAGATTGCCGCCATATTTGTTGGTCAAGGTTCACAATATTTAAATATGGGTAAGGATTTGGCGCAAAATTATCCTCAATTTAGGAATATTTTACATTATCTAGATAACCTTTTTTATAAGGAAAATAAAACAATCCTCTCTCAAATTCTTTATCCTGTGGCATCTTTTGATGAAATAACCTCTCAAAAACAAAAGACGAAATTAGATCAAAGCAATTATGCACAACCAGCAATTGCTGCAATTTCAATGGGTATGTATAAACTTTTAAGTGAGGCAGGCCT
The DNA here is from genome assembly GCA_015232015.1 of Oligoflexia bacterium. Lineage (GTDB taxonomy): Bacteria > Bdellovibrionota > Bacteriovoracia > Bacteriovoracales > Bacteriovoracaceae > JADFZW01. The sequence continues at coordinate 3,880 of JADGAM010000226.1, forward strand.
TCATGTTGATTTTTTGGCCGGACACAGTTTTGGAGAGATAACTGCTCTTTGGGCCGCAGGTATATTAAATGAAGAAGATTATTTAAAGTTGTCTTATTGGCGAGGCCAGGCGATGTATCCTCAAATAGAAAATACAACTTATAATAACAATGGCTCTATGTTAGCGATCAAAGGCAATCTATCTACAATAAAATCAAAGATAACAAAATATCAAAGTGTTTACATTTGTAATATTAATTCTCCAGAACAAATTGTTATAGGTGGTGCTGCTGATGTTATTAAAAATTTACAAATGGATTTACAAAAAGATGGTTTAGTTACTGTTTTATTACCAGTATCAGCTGCATTCCATACCCCACTGATTGAATATGCTAAAAAACCTTTTTCTACAGCACTTAATAAAGTTAGATTTAACATTCCAAAAAATGAAAATATTTATTCAAATACACATGCAAATATTTATCCAAAAAATATTGAAGAGATAAAAAACATATTAACAGATCACATTTTCAAAACTGTTAATTTTAAAGAAGAAATTGAATCAATGTATAACAATGGTGCTCGCGTATTTATTGAATTTGGACCAAAAAATATTTTAAGCAAATTAATATCGGAAATTCTAAAAGAAAAAGAATATACAACAATAGCATTAAACGAATCTTCAAGCAAAGATAGTGATTATCAATTTGCATTGTCCTTTACAAAATTAAAAGTTTTAGGAGTTGAACTTACTACTTTTGACAATTATGTTGATAATAATCTTGACAGATTTATTGCTTCAGAAAAAAGCAGTACTAATATAACACTTAATGGTGGTTGTTATGTTAGCGATAAAAGAAAAAACAACTCTATTCACGCTCTAAATGATAATCATAACATTGATTATGAAATTAACTATGCTAATAATAATCATATTGAACAATATGATCGCAAATTATTATTACAAAAATTAGAACGAATAGTTTCAGAAGTTAATAGTTTGAAAAATGCATTACTAGAAGGAGAAACTTCATTACATGCATTACCTACATCAATAAATACTGCAACTATTACACAACCAGAACAAAGCAATAGTAAAACAAAAACTAATGATAATCTTCAAAATCTATTTTTAAGTATAGTTAGTGAAAAGACCGGATATCCAATTGAAATGATAAAATCAAATTTAGACATGGAAAGTGACTTAGGTATTGACTCCATTAAAAGAGTTGAAATTTTTGGAGTATTACAAGAAAAAGATTCTTCGCTTACACATATTGATGCTCAAAAAATTTCTGAATTAAAAACAATAAATGATGTTTTTTTACTCTTATGCAATAAGAACCCTCCTTCAATTTCATATTCAACTCCAATCATTGAGGAACATACAACAAATGTAGTTCAATTTAGTGAAGTTAAAACTAAACATAATGAGATAAAAGAAGTTAAATCTACTGATAATAAAGCACAGAATCTTTTTTTAAGTATTGTTAGTGAAAAAACAGGTTATCCAATTGATATGATAAAAACCAATTTGGAAATGGAAAGTGATTTAGGAATTGATTCTATTAAAAGAGTAGAAATTTTTGGTGTACTTCAAGAAAGAGATTCATCATTGCCAACCATCACAGCAGAACAAATTGCTAATTTAAAAACTATTGCTGATGTATTATCAATTTTATCTGCTAGTACAGAAAAAAAAACTGCAAAAATGTAGAAGTACATAATCAGCTAATTCATGAACTAAAAGATGCCTATCAAAAAAACGAAAAACATACCGTAAAACTAAAAAAAATCTCAATGCCTGATCATTTAATTGAAAAAACATCGAATAATCATTTAACAATTGTTACAAATGAAAGAGGTGAACTTACAGATAAAGTGGTAAAAAAATTGTTAAATGAGGGAAAACAAGTTGCCTTATTAAATTTGCTTGATTTTACTGCAGATAAAAAATGGTCAGATCTGGGAGTGGCCGAATACTCTTTTAATAATTTAAATAAAGATATTTTTTCTAAAAAAATCTTAGACTTTATTCATTTACATCCTAAATTTATAATAGAAAATAATCATAATATTTTTACATACTATCATGAGGAAAAACAAATTATAAAAAATGTTTTTTTATCAATTAAACATCTCAAACAACTTAATCGTTTCATAACAGTGATAAGTTCAGATGGTTTGTTAGGAAGAGGGTTTTATGATAATACTTACATCACATCTCCATTTGCAGGTGGCCTTTCAGGTCTCATCAAAACTTTAAGTAGGGAAATGATTCATAATAGTACTTATTGTCGTTATCTCGATATAGATTATAAAATTAATAATAATAAAGCTTCTTCCATAATAATTGAAGAATTATATGATAGTAACAAAGGCACTTTAGAAGTTGGTCGTACTGAAAATAACGAGCGTTATACTTTAGAAATTATAAAAGAAAATTTTAATGAAAATGAGTATAACATTTCAAATACTACTATAAATCAAAATCCATTATTTCTAGTAAGTGGGGGAGGCAAAGGCATTGCACCCTACTGTCTTTTAAAACTTGCAAAGTCATTTAAATGTAGATTTATCTTACTAGGTAGATCAGAGTATTTGCAGTCACTCCCATTATGGATTAACTTAAGCGACAATGAAATTAAAGAACACATTGTAGAAGATTTAAAAAATAAAAAACAAGATATCTCTCTTCCAACTGTTAAAAAGATTTTTCAACAAATGATGGCCAGTAGAGAGATAAAGGAAACAATTTCAAAAATCAAAGATTTAGGTAGTGTTGCTTTTTACTTACAAGCAGATATTACAAATAATAACATTAGTGAAAAAATTAAAAGTATAGAGACAAAATATGGTAAAATTTCTGGCATTATCCATGCCGCCGGCAATCTTTCCGATAAAAGAATAGAAAATAAAAGTGCTGAAGATTTTGAAAAAGTTTATTCAGTAAAAATAGATGGAT
>JADGAM010000227.1 GCA_015232015.1 Oligoflexia bacterium
TAAGTAGTCATGACAAAAAAAGTATCCATTTACCAATGAAAAACGCCGCTAGTTGGAGAGCCAGGAATAATTGTCGCTTGACAGAGCACTGTGTGCACTATTGGGGACTGCTTCTAGAACCCCTTCTAAGAATTGGATAGTAAGGTTGCCCCCTTCTTTCTCTATCTTTTTTTGTAGAAGGTGCTAAATCAGGATACTCCCCTGGACTTTGTAATTTCCAAATAGCTCTTTGAGATTTAAAAAAATCTTTGGAAATTAAAGTTAGTGGTAAACGTAAATCATCGGTCGCGCGTATGGCACGATCAATAGCATCTCTAAATTTTCGATCGTTATCTACGTTATAACTAACTTCCAATTTCACCACCTGATTTTATCAAATTCTGATTCTCGTTCTTCAACATACAAGCGACGCTCTACTTTTTCAGCGGCATCTATAAGCTTTATTTTTTTACTCAAAATATCATCTAATTTAATCTGATAATTTGGCCTCTTTTCTTTTTTCTGCAAATTAAGTTTTGTATCTTTAAAACGGATGTTAGCAATATCATCCACTCTTTCAGCGACAATTTCTATACAGATATTGCGCAAAAGGGTGAATGATATTGGTGAACTCTCTTCGTTGATTGGTAAACTATATTTTTCAAAGATAATACTATCAATATATACTGATGCTTCTTGAATAAAACGCGTAACCTGTCGATCTGTAATTGATGTTGTACCGTCAAACTTCAAATCTCTAAACTCTTCTTGAATATGTTCAACAGTACAATACATATTTAGATGGCCCCTTTAATTAAATATGCCGCCGATACATTCGTTAAAGAAATCCCATAATCATCTGTAACCAATATTCTATTAGATTCAGGGGGATTATTTTCTGGATACTTATAAACTTTTCGAGGAGTATCCCCAATCCTTGTTATATAATATCCAAGAGACACTTGATATTTACCTGCAGTGTCTGGTGCATAATAAAAAATGATATCGTTTGGCCAAATAGGTTCTAAAGAATCAGGTGTTCCCTTATCTGAAGCATTATAAAATGAAGTAGCAATAAATAATTTTTCTACTTTCATGGCCTTTGCTAATTCATCTTCACTCAAAGTTCCAGCTCGTGCCTGAGTATATCCCAATGCTGTCAAAATCTTAGGGCTATAAGATAAAGCATTAAAAACTTCCCACGACATTATTGCTTTATTTGGAGGCAAACCACATCCTTTTTTTAAGCTACTTTGTGCTATCCTAAAAACATCCAATGGCTCAGATTCTTTATAATTGGAAAATTTTTCTTTATCCGCTAATTTAGTATTTTGTTTGATCAAGTCGCTGTTAGTAAGATTACTGGCCATCGCTTTTTCTTTTCCAACTTGTAAAACTGTAGTTAAACCAATTGTTTCATCCTGTTCAGCATCGAATGGATTTTCAACATTATCATAGTCGCTTTTTGTTACTAAATTTTCCAACCCGTGATTATCAATTTTATAGAATTGTCCTTCTCTAGTGATAGATTCATAAGTAGGAGCTTTTCCTTTTCCTCCCATTATTGTATTAACAATTCGAAGATGATTGTTTCCATAAGATCCAATCAACCCTGTAGTTTGTTTAACTTTAAGAGAAGGCAGAATTGATTCTGCTATAAATTTATCAGGCAGAGATATATTGGATACATTTGTTAATAGCTGATTTACTATTGATGTAGTTTGTGACATTAATTATTTCCTCCTACCTGTTGGCATCTAACCAAATCAACTGATATAATTTTTCCAGGAACGCCATTTTCCATTGCTACGGCCCCCACAAATTCACCATTCACTGACGATTTTTTTCCTTGTCCTACTTCAGTAACAGAAATGTTATCACCTCTGGTAATTGTAGCACTCATCTTTAATTCCGCTCCTCCTCCCGGTAGTGCAATCTCTGCTGCATCCCCTTTTTTGGGTCGATTCATTAAAACACCTAGAATGCCATTTTTAGAATTAGCTAAGACAATTTTTTCGTCTGCGTCTCCAAATGTGACAAAATGATATTGCTTATCGAATAGATCATCTTGGGCATAATATGTTTTAATTCTTGGTTCTAAAAAACTACTCATCATTAACCCCTATTGATTATACTTTTGATTATACTTTTCAGTTAGATCTTTATTCTCATGTAATACCAATGAAATGGCCTTATTTAATGGCAACTTGCTATCTTGTTTCATTTTTTCTTCAGCTAACCTCATTACCGTAACGTCAACATCAACATTTTCATTATCATCTGTTCTTCCATGCCCTACAGCTTTAAAATTTATGGGCATTGCTTTCTCTGCAAATGCTCGAATATCACCAGTAATAAAAGCTTCCAACTGTGCCGGACATACTTTTCCTTCTGAAAGAAGTTTATCAAATTCTGATTTCTTCTCTGTTAACTGTATCTGTTTTTGCAACAATTCCATTTTTTTTGAAAAATCATTAATCTGATTTTTCAACTCTAGGTTTTCTTTTTTTAATTCTTCTAATTCATTCATAGTTGTAGCTTCTCCACTATTGTTGATATTTTGTTCTGATAATTGTACTGGTTGCATATTTTTAACAAACGGCCTATTTGTTAAAGCGGCCCCAAATAATGTTGGGCCATGATCTTTCAATGTTTCGTTGTCTCTGTAATTGAAAGAAAAATCAGCAGAAATATATCGATACAATTTTTTTTCTATGGCCGCCTCACCAACCTCTGTCCACTCCACCTCGGCCCATAATTCTTGATTGTCATTTTTGGTAAATAAATTTTTAATCCATGCCGCTGCTTCCAGATCTGATCTATGAGCAAAATCAATCATGGGATCAATTCCTCTAATCTTTGAGGAAAAATTTTTAATCATTGAAGCTAGGACTTCTGAACTAATAACTAGACTTTCATTAAAAAAAGTATTGTGAAATGTTCCTGTTCTTAAAACTTGAATTATATTGTCGGGTTTCTTTTTTTCCTCGTTTTCAGAGCAAAAAATTTCAAAAGGAATGCTGCGAAAACATGAATCTACTTTTGTTTTCATAGATGAATTACCGTAAATAATTGAAAATAATTATCAATTAAACCGTTTTCGTAATTAAACTGTCAACATTATTCAGAAAAAGTTATGAACTTTTCAAGATTAAAATCTGATGGCCTTAATCCTTGCGAACTGACCTCTGGATTATCTGAATCACCTTTAAAATTTGGGACTAAGTATGATTTGCATAGATGATGTAATGGTGGAAAATACCTTCTTGAATGAGGATCATTTACTAAAAATGTTCTTCCGTTTAGATCTTTGCAGATTGGAGATTTAGGATCTGAATTTACAAAAGTAAAACTAGCAATGTCAGTTACGATTTCTTTACTGAAAAAAAATGCATTTCGGGCCTCATTAACAACCGCACTGGCAACATTTACAGCACTCACTGAGGTCAATGTACCCTCTATTTTTTTAGATGCTGTTTCTTTTAGATCGTTTTCGAGTATGGCCGGTGAATCTGTTGATGTAATTGAAGTTTCAAATTGAAAATATACCGCTGTCTCTAATTCGTTACTCTGATAATCAGCTAATAATTTTGCTTTTGCCTTCAAAAACAATCTAAGTTGCTTTGGCAAATCTTCCCATTCAGTAAATTTTTTAGCTTTTATTGCTGTAAATTCTTTTTTTGTCTGTTCTATTGATTGAAAACATATCTGACTCAAAGACTCCTCTATATCTTTTTTAAATTGTAAATTAGATGGTGATTCTACTCTATTAAGAGCATCTACCTTGCTAGAATCTGGCAATTTTAAATACTCTTTGATCAAATCTTTAATTACTAAATCCGATAGCTTCCTTAAATGTGCTTTCATTAGTGTCTGTATCTGTTCTGTTGATTTATCTATTAATTTGATGACAGTCGATTGTTTTTCATTTTTTTCAGCAAATTTTAAATCCTTATTTTCTTTTTGCATTTTATTAGCTCCCAACTTAGCATCGTTGAGATTATCATTAACTTGTTGTTGATTTCTTTGTCCCTCTTCTGATCGTTTAGGCAATCTATATCTTGACCGAAGGTCATCTTCTAATTTATCGTCGGGAATAATAACGTTAGATCTTGTGAGCATTTCTACAACCTTTGCCAACTCCTCGCCTGCTCGATCTCTAATTCCAGATACAGTCAATCTTGGATATTTTCTTTGTTCTCCAAAATTTATTTTTACTATTTTAGGTATAAGATTTTTATTAATCACTTCTACTATTTGCATCGCTATATGTTCAATCCCACCTAGAAAAAAATCTGATTGATCAAATGAAAGCGCATAACTGCCACCACTACCACTCTTACCAAGTTGTAAAAAATTGGCCATAAATGCATTAACTATCTCTGCACTCTCATGTTCGATAGCATTTTTAACTTTTTCAGCATCAAAATTATTGTTATGAAACTCTATTTTTGATCCTTCTTTGGCCAAAATATAGTGAAAACCATGTTGGATACCTTCTAATTCTTCCCTTAAAAATTTTTCTTCTTCTTTTGTTTTAAAATACGCTACCGGAGTACTATAAGCACTTTTTTCAATACCATGACCCATGCTTTTAACATAAAATTTTTTTCTTTCATATGGTCCTATACATGCTCTCAATAGCGATGTTCCTTGATAGTTTTTCCCTTCTTTATCTAATGAAAATATTAACAATGATTCCGCTGGTAGTTTTACATTTTTTTCAAGATCACCATAAACTCTTTGTTCCAAATATTCTAAGTTATTTTCCTTGTTAAATAACCATCTCTCTAAAGTGCGCTGATTTCTATACTCTAATCCTGATATTCCTACATAAGATTTAAATTCTTTGTTATTAATAATAAGTTTATTTACAACTTCAAAAACTGAAAAACCAAAATCTATAAATGTTAAGGCCTCGCTTAAAAATTCCGCCCAAGTTTGTTCCATATCCTCAAATAAAATATATTCAATGAGTGATGCCTGTTTTAAAGATTCATCACTTTCATCTACTGGCTCAATTCTCCAGGTTGCTGACTTAATGGGATTTTTAACCGCCTGTAAACACATCCTGGCCGTTGGTTCACTAAGGCGCATTTCATGATATAGATCTAATATCTGACCACCATTGTATTTATGTAAAACATCTTCATAAAAATATCCTGAAAAAACTTTTGTACCAGATGAACCAAGTGGTTGTTTGACAACAACTTTTTTAATATCAGCAGTACTGGGAATAGTGCTTAAATTATAAACTCTCGATGTATTTTTTTTATTAAAAAATGAACGAATATTATCTAGCATCGTCGTCTCCTAAAGACATTTAAAAATAAAGTTAACTAAAGAACATAAATAATACTACGAAAAAATTCGATTACTTCTCTCTATCGCTGCCTCTTTTCTCATGCGCGCACGTAAAATATCCTCCTCTGTATATAGAGGTACAGGGGCATTTTCTCTATTAAGATATTGTGTCATGGCATCCACTTGATCATCATTGCTGGCCTTAGGAAAACTACAAACTTCAAAAATAAAATCATTGACCCAAGGATAAAACGAAGGATTAGGAATAAAAATATTACCAGCTTCTATCATTGGAGAAATAGCATTTAATCTAGAAATTTTTGATTCCTTTGGATTTATTGCTATAAGTGATGTTATCTTGCTTTTAAGAGTGTCTATAACTGCCGCCCCATTTGCTTTTTCTTCTATTAGAATTTCATTATAACCTTTATATCTCTCTGCCAGAACTTCCACGGCATTACAACTCTCAGTAAATGACATCTTCCCTCTTACTTGATCTATGAGATAGAATTGCGCTTTAACTTTCCCCCACACTTGCCCAACAACATAGTCATTCTCGTCTAAATTTTTAAAGGCCATATCCCAAGAGATAGTTATTTTTTCAAAATACTCTGGTTTTAGGTCGTAATATTTAAACCAATGTTTCTTAATGATCCCCCCTTCTCGAGGAGCAGGATCTTGTTGTTTTTGAGCAGCATAACCATAAGAACCTAAAGACACTCTTGATCTACTTAACTCTTTTCTCCCCTCAAATTCTGGATGTAGTATTTCCTCAACTTCATAAATTTTTGTTTTACCTGATATCGGAAATGAATACACTGTTCTTTGTTCACATTCATTTGGAATTTTTAAATGAATCCAATCTTCTTCATTTTCTAAAAGATAACCAGTTAAATCGTTTTCATGTAATCTTTGCATAACAACAAGTATTCTTGCTTCTTTAGGGTCATTAAATCGAGATGATAGGGTCTCTCTCCAAAATCTCACACCTGTTTCTCTCTGAACATCGCTCTCTGCCTGCATTGGATTATGTGGATCATCGATAATCATAATATCGCAACCCTTGCCTGTTACTGATCCACCAGTAGAAGTTGAATACATAAATCCTGTTTTAGTATTTTGATAAAACGACTTTTGATTTTGATCACGCTCTAATTTAACTTCTTTGCTCCAAAAGAGTTTATACCAAGGTGATTCAATTAACTGTCTTCTCTTGTATGAAAGCTCTATACTTAAATCAGAGCTATAACAGCTGGTAATAAATCTACGATGAGGTTTCTTTGTCCAAATCCATGCAGGGAAAGTGACTGTACAGATCATTGATTTTAAATAGCGAGGAGGAATATTAACTATTAATCTCTTAAATTCTCCAATAGATATTGCCTCTAAATACTCACTAATTAAATCAATATGCCAATTACTTAAAAATGTACAGATATGTGGATATATAGAGACCCGACAAAAACAGTCAGAGAATGATTCATCCATGAAACGATGTGATGTTTTGAGTGAGTTGGTTCAAATAATTAAAT
>JADGAM010000228.1 GCA_015232015.1 Oligoflexia bacterium
TACCCCTATTATTTTCCAGAAAAAGTGCTAACAAATTTCACTTCAGAGTTAAACTCTGATGATCTACCACATATTTTAATTATTGGTGATCGCTTAGGGAAAAATTTAAAAAACTATGCTGACAAATTGGCAGAATCGCTTTCAAATGACACTAAAACAACTGTTAAAGTGCAAGTGATGGCGGAAAATAATGAAGGATTACATCGAACAATATATCGTTTAAAGCAATTAAAAACACTTCCTGCGGTTATTATTTATCATGGAGGTAGTGATGAAGGATTTGAAAAAAAATTTCATATGCGTGAGAGTGCAAAAATATTAAAAAACATACAAATTTATCAAGATGATAGAGTGAAAACTCTTGTTCAATTGGCCCCCATACTTTCAAAATTTATCTATAAACCTCTTGATAGAGTAAAAATAAAAACAGATCCAAGTGAAGATAAGACAGAATATTTGGCAAAAGAACGACAAACTTATTTAGAGATATCCTATAAACTATATGAAATGGAATTAGAAGAACTCATTCAATTAGTAACTTCTAAAGGAAAAAATTTAATATTACTAACAGTTCCTATTAATTTTGATGTGTATCCTAAAATTGTCTGTGAAAACTCCTCCTCTGAACAAGTTATTAATGCTCAAAATGAAGTTTTTGAATTGTATAAAAATGAAAATTACAAAGATGCATATAAAGAGTTTCTTGAGTTAAAAAAAATAATGCCTGGAAATGCTTTGACCTATTTTATGCTAGGAAAAACTTGCAAAAACCTTGGTCAATACAAAGAGGCAGTTGAAAATTTTGAATTAGCATCATCATATGATTGTTCCCTATGGAGAGGGAACGCTATCCATAACGCAACCATCGAAAAATTTGCACAAAAATATAATTTATATCTTATGGATTTTCATTTTATTGTTAATAAAGATTTAGCTCAGGAAGAAAATCTTTTTTTAGATGAAATATTCCCTCAGCACCCTTATTACCAAAATATTATGGAAGACATAAGAAAACATATTAAAAAGGTTTTAAACATTTAAAAATATGAATACTACTCCTAACAAAGACTCTCTTGATAACAATAGTGCTCATCTTCCCACTATTGTTAATTTAAAAAAAAATAGCATTCTTTGTGCTGAAGGCGATAAAGAATATGATCTTTACATGATTACCCAAGGAAAACTTTTAGTCTTTATTACAAAAGGATCTGAAATAATCCCATTAGCATATTTGAATCCACCAGAATTTCTAGGGGAACTCTCATATTTTGATAAAAGGCCAAGAAGTGCAAATATAATAGCATTAGAAGATTCTATTCTCTTTAAAGTTGCGGCCAGTGAGATTGAAAAATTTTTTCCAAGATGGCTTTACCAATTATCAACTTTTATGGCCACTAAAGTACGCCTTCTGGATGATGTTATACGAACTAGAGGTTTAAAAAAACGCAAAACAACAGAGAGTATTTCTCCTCTCTCTATGAAAGAGCAAGCACACTTTTATAATTTAATTAAAGAGAGAAAAAAATAATGTTTACATATCTAAAATATCTTATATATTTTGCATAGATTCTAACAAAGATTCTAACATAACATAAGGGAGACTAATGGAATGGGAATGAATTGGACAATCACTGAGGCCGATAAACTTTATAATATTGAACGTTGGGGAGATGGTTATTTTGCTGTAAACGAACATGGTCATTTATGTATTCTTTCAACAAAAGACCTTAAAGGCCCGTGTATTGATATATCGGATGTGATAGAGGAGGTGGAAAAATTAGAAATTCAATTTCCTGTAGTGATTCGCTTTCATGATATTCTTCGTTCTCAAGTTATAAATATAAACAAAACATTCAACAAAATCATTGAAGAAGCAAAGTTTGCTGGCCACTACTACGGGGTTTTCCCTATTAAAGTAAATCAAATGCGAGAAGTAGTAGAAGAGGTCTTAGATGCAGGAACTCCTTATCATTGTGGTCTAGAGGTTGGTTCTAAGTCAGAGTTATTAGTGGCCTTAGCATTTAATTTAAGCGCTCAAGCACTTACTATTGTTAATGGCTACAAGGATCAAGATTTTCTTCGCTTAGCACTTCTCGGTCGTAAGATGGGTAAAAATGTTATCGTAGTAATTGAACAATATTCAGAACTCGAAGAACTGCTTCAGCTAGCAACAGAAATGGAGGTTGAGCCAATTATAGGAATTAGAGCAAAACTTACTACTGAAGGATCAGGCAAGTGGTCAGGTTCCAGTGGAGAACGCGCTAAATTTGGTTTAACTATTCCTGAAATTATTCAGGCCACAAAATATCTTCAAAAAAATAATCTCTCTCACACTCTGAAGTTATTTCACTTCCATATTGGAAGTCAGGTAACTGATATTAGATGTATAAAAGATGCTGTTACTGAAGGTGTTCGCATTTATGCTAAATTAAAACAACTGGGTCTTCCAATTGACTATTTTGATATTGGAGGTGGCCTTGGTGTTGATTATGATGGTTCAAAATCCCTTTGTGATTCTTCAAGAAACTACACTCTTAGAGAATATGCTGAAGACGTAGTTTATATTTTAAAACAAGTTTGTGATCTGGAAGATGTTGATCATCCTCACATTGTCTCTGAAACTGGACGAGCAGTGGCCTCTCCTCATTCTTGTGTAATAACCAACGTATTTGGAAAAATTTCTACAGTGGTAAATAATAATAATAATAATGGCGATCAGTCTTTTTTGCTCAAATCTCCAGGCGAACACATTTTAGTAAATGACATGCGTGAAATTCACGATGAATTAAACCAAAATAATTTTCAAGAGATTTATAACGATGCTATTCAAAAACGAGAAGAGATGATCTCTGCTTTTAAATTAGGAATTATTGATCTCTTTGATAGAGCTAAAATTGAGATCTTGTATTGGAAAGCATTGGCAAAAATTAATCAGTTTGTAAAAAAACGAGATGACGTACCTGATGAATTAAAGGAATTAGATAATAAACTTTCAGAGCGCTATTTATGTAATTTTTCCGTATTTCAATCAGCTCTCGATACCTGGGCCATAGGTCAAATTCTTCCTATAGTTCCTATTCGTAGACTTAATGAAAAACCAACTGTGCTTGCAACATTGGCCGACATAACATGCGATTCAGATGGGAAAATTGATAATTTTATTGGACACAATAAACACAGTAAAACTCTACCTCTCCATGAATTAAAAGAGGGCGAACCATATTACCTCGGTTTATTTTTAACCGGCGCTTATCAAGACATCATGGGCGATAATCACAATCTCTTTGGAAGTTTAAATGAAATTCATATCTATAGTGACGACGATGATCCAAGTGATTTTTACATTGAAGAGGTTATTAAAGGAAATACCTCAAAAGATGTTCTGGCAATTCTCCAGTATTCTCCTTCGGCACTCGCATCCTCTGTGAAAAAAATATTGGATAAACAAATTCAACGAAAAAAAATTAGACCAAGAGAAGGTGTACGCTTAATTGATTTTTACGAAAAATGCTTACACGAATATACTTATCTCAAAAAATAAAATAAAACCAAACCTTATACATCTAGTAAATGAAAGACTTCTCTCATCTCTTTTTGCAGATGTTTTATTTTCTCCTCTAAAATATCTTTATCAATAGTCTTATGGTCTTCTGGGTCTAATAAATATCTATCAGGAGAAAAATCATCTCTAATTAATAATTTTGTTTGCCAAATATTATCATTGGGTAAACTAATATCAGCACAAACTTTATAATTTTTTATTATGTCAGGTCTTATAAATTCTTTTATCGAATGTACTGTATGATCATTGTAAATTTTTTTACCATTTGTAAGCCTAGTATAACCTCTTACAACATAATCAATAATAACTACATCACACTCAAACACTGCAAAAAGATAATTGATAGCATTCAAAGGAACAATCTCACCACATGTTGCAATATCAATATCTACTCTGAAAGAACAAATTCCAAATGCATCTCCAGCATCTGGATAGGTGTGAGTGGTTATATGTGATTTATCTAAGTGCATGTCAACTCTCGCGCCACAACTGCCTCCACATCCGCAAGCACTAGTTTCAGCATTTCCTCCTCCACCTTTGATATCACTCATTAAGATCATTGCAGATGCACCAACAGGATCATAATCTTGCTTTGAAACTCCCAAGATATTTGCCTCAATAATTTTACAAATCTCTTCTGAAATATTGACTAATTTCTGCGCATTATATCTATCATGAATATAATTTACATATTCTAATTTTTGCTTGTCATTTAAAGTAATGCAAAAATCATATAAGTTAAAACTTAAAATCTTTGTAAGATTATTAAAACCGCTTAATTTAATTTTTGATTCTCTAGAATTAGAATCCATAATAATATCTACCTCTCTTAAGTTTTTATAAATAGGTGAAAGATTATAGAAAAATATTGAATTATTTTTATTATGGCCAGATTATTTTTTGAATGGAAAAGAGAATGGTTCACTATTTAACTTCATGTTCCCGTCTTTATATTCAAATTTAAATTTCACCTCTTCTCCTGTTTTAATTAAGTATTTACTTACATAAATACTTTGAAGAGATGTAATGGCCTCTTTTCTTGCATCTTCTTCATCCTTAGCAGTTATTACAACCTCTTTTTGATTTTTTTCATTCATGGTTTTTAATAAATCAGCTGGATTTTTAATCTTTGATTTTTTAACAGTCTCAGAAATTTTTGCCAAATCTTCAGGAGAGGTATTTAATTGTTTCTTTTTAATTAATGAAATAGTAGCAAACGTATCAATTAAAAAAGACTCTGGTGATTTAATCTCAACCATTAGATCTAAATTGGATAGAAGAGAAAAAATGCCACCATCAGATTTAGGAATTGAAAAATGACCTTGACCTATTAAGTCTCCTTTTTCAGTTTTTAATTTTAAAGATTTAATTTCTAAACGTGGAGTAGATTTGATGAGAGAGGGTAATATGGTCATTGTTCTACCTAGTAATTTTGTTTTAAAATCATCACTTGTGGAATCATCTCCTGCTGTTGCATATTTCCTAAAGTCATCGAACAATTTTACAATACCATCTAAAACCTCAGTACTTATTCTCTTGGCCTCAAATTCCAAAATACCTGGGCCATATGTTGATGTTAAAGATGTATATTTATCAAAATTAATCTCTAAAAACGCATCAAATATATTGGTTTTTTTATTCATATCAAACATAAAACTAGTGTTGGTAACTTCATGTTTTATTTTTTTATCAACATTCTCAGATTTAATCCTAGCAACATTTAAATCTATTAACTCAATTGAAAAATCTTTATTAAAAAAAACTCTAGAACTTAATCCCTCTATTTCAAAAGCAAATTCTTTAGCATCTTGTTTTAGTAATTTGAAGGAATCGATTTTCATCTTATTTTTTATTGTACCAGTAAGACCAATGTCGGTTTGGATTTCTATATCTGGCATTTTTTCTAATCGATTTAGATAAGTAACTTGAAATTCTCTATCTACAGTTAATTTACTTAGAGCGGTTAAAGAGTAGTGATGAAAAGTCGAATCAGCAAAAACACTTCCTTGTCCATCTTTTGCTATAATTCTAAACTCTAAATTTATTTTTGTACTTAAATATGAACGATCTACCTTGTAAGCAAGGTCTATTTTTTTTGGTAATTTTTCCTTGAATGCAGCAAGGCCTTTATTCAATTTGCTCTCGAGAATAATGCCTACTACGAAAGGCCAAACAAAAATTAAAATAATAAGAATAATAAAAATACCACTAAGCAAAATTTTTTTACGACTTTGGAGTATATTTGAAATAAATCCCATAGCAAACCTTCTTTAAAATAAATAAATTCAGTTAATTAAATAATTATATACGTTATCTATTATGAATCACTTTATTGAAAGTTTCAATTTATTATAATTAGATATAAAAAATGAATTGATGAAATAATTAAACGATGAATATGTTTTGAAAATATATTTAAAAAAAGATCACTGCCTATTATTTTTGATTATTCGTACACAACTACTGCAGCAATATCTTTAACACGGATCAAGCGACCATCATGAGAAACAAAATATGAACGACTATTTATGCGTCCATTATTACTATGATACTCAGTAATATCATAGCTAAAAATTACTTCATTTGTTTTTAAAACAATCATATTAATTTCATAATATGAAATATCTAAATTGATATATGAAGAATCCAATAACACTAATTGAGTATACTTTAAAGGTAGTAAACCAACCATCACTCCATTCACAACTTTTGCAACAGAATAACCAGATTGTTCTCCATCTACATGTATAAGGTAATACGAACTATTATTCACCTTATTAATTCCACTATTACTATTACAATTCAGATTTTCACCTGCGCTAACATTCGTAACCAAACTAATCGTTACTAGAAGGACAAAAAGCAAACCCAACCAATTTTTCATATAACACAAACTCCTATTTTTTCTCTTCACTATCAGAGCTCCTTCCTGGCGCCTCTATAGTATCCAAAATACATATATAAAAGAAAGGTACCTCTCCAATGCTTTCCTTCCTATTCACGAGGTTATGAATTTTTTTCACGGCCTCATTTTCTATCTGCCAAATCTCATCATAAACTTCTTTTGTGATAGATTCAGATACACTTCTTAAGATCTTTTTGTCAACACATTTACTACCAGAACCTGCAAATCTTAAAAGCTCAGGAATGTATTTTTTTACAAGATCAATAGAAAGAGTAAAATCTTTCTGAACTGCATGCAAGCGATCAGCTTCTTCATATATCCATCTCTTTCTATTCA
>JADGAM010000229.1 GCA_015232015.1 Oligoflexia bacterium
AGGTGCTGTACAAGAAACAATATTTATATTTAAATTTTTAAATATATCGGCCTCTTCTTTACTAGGTAAAATTGCATAACCTAATCGCCAACCAGTCATAGAGTAAGTTTTAGAGTGACCACTTGCAATTATTGTTCGCTCTTGCATACCTTTCATAGATGCAATACTGGTGTGAACAGCGCCGTCAAACAAAATATTTTCATATATTTCATCTGAATAAATTCTAACATCAGGTGAGCATTTAGTTCTTATTACTTCCGCAATCCCTTCTAAATCACTCTTTGAAAGCACTCCTCCTGTGGGGTTTGATGGTGAGCAAATAAAAATTACTTTAGTTTTTTTAGTAATTAATTTTTCCAATTGATCTGCGGTAAAGCTAAAACCTTTACTTTCTTCGAGATGTAAAGGAACTGCTTTTGCACCTAAGAAAGTTACCCAAGATTCATAAATTGGAAAACCAGGACTGGGATAAATTACTTCATCGCCTGGATTTGCATAGGTGATAAGTGTATAGGAGATAGGAGGTTTTCCACCGGTGGTTATTATGATTTGATCAGGATGAATTGTGATTCCTCTGGTCTCAGAAACTTGTTTAGCAATGGCCTTTCTTAGAGGTAAAATGCCTGCTGGTGGGCAATAGTGAGTATTTCCTCTGAGAATTTGTGATACTCCCTCCTTACAAATATGTTCTGGAGTATCAAAATCAGGTTCCCCAATGTTAAGTTTAATTACGTTAATTCCCATATTGATACATTCTTGAATATTCTCACCTAACTTGAATGCATTCTCACTTCCCAAAGCACTCATTCTATCTGCTAAAAGACTCATTACACTTGCTCCTTACATTTAATGATGATTAAAAAATCATGATGATTAATATAATAACCAATGAATTGATATTGATAATAACTAAAGTATTATAAATGAAAATAGGTGGCAAGGAGAAGAGATTTTATTAAGAAGAAAACTCTCGACCCCTATTCTACAGGTTGCCATTTTACATAATTTCGGAAAAACTTATGCCAGCCATCAATATCATCATGAACATACATTGATACCCTAAAATAAGCTTCTTTATTTTTAAGAATAGACGAATCAATTATCTTATAAGGGATAGTATTGGTTATGGGATTTCCTTCAATACTAAAACTTGTTTGATTTTCATCATGATTAAATATTTTATAAAAGGTCCCTCTAACATATGCTCCGTATTCTGCATTTAAATTAGCTGGAACAGACATCAATTCAGAATTATTATCATCTATGGCCTCAGATGCACTAACATTATCTTTTTTATAGCTAATAAAAGTGCTGGTGTAAAAAGTGCGGCCACTAATATTTTGGATATTAACTTCTGCTGTGACCTTTAATGAGGCATTATCATCATCTAATGAAGCATTATCATCCGCAGCTGAATCTGGATTGGTAACCTTATCGTCTTTAATTATAAAGTTGATGTTGTTGGTAATAGGCCCGTCCATTTTGTTGTAATCTTCTGGTAGCTCAAGATCCTTCTTTAACTCTCCTACTACTGGATTATGCATAGAGTATTGTTCTATGTAAGCAAATGGTATCGTGCCGTAACCTTCTTTACCCCAATCATTACCCCAACTATTTTTAAAGATAAATTTTTTATTTTCAATATTAAAACCAACAAGCAAAATTGAGTGGTATCCGCATTTTTTTGGATCGGTTTTACACTCTTTTCTTTCTGTTTCAGTGTAATCACATTCACCGCTCTCACCATTCCATCCATTACTATTTAAAGGTAAGCTAACTAAAACTGGAAGTTTCTTTTGTGCCAAATATTTGACAATACTTTCAGTAGTAAGACTTATACTTGAAATTTCTAATTCATTTATTGTTATCATGCTATCAAAAACATATTGAGGTGGTTCGTTATGAGAGAAGCAGTATTTTGGTGCATTTCTATCTTCAGATTTGTAACCTTCGCACGGCAAACCTTTTTCAAACCATGATGGATCGTAATGAAGATATTTTTCCAAAACTAGTCCATTGTCTTTGAGGAAATTTACATTATCTATTAGACCAGAACCTTCACTATTTGTTGACCACCCAAGTACTGCCTTAGTGTAGTAGATTATAAATTCTTCTGAAATATTAACTTCAATATTCATTTTTGCTTTGATTAATCCTTCAACAAAAGCAGCGGCAGCAAAATAAGCACAAGAACCTCTATCGCTTTGATTTTTTACTGAAGATTGTAAATTTTTGATATCGAAGGCATGGGGAATTCCATCTAAATTAATTAGATCATCTAAGTTTTTATTGTTTCCTAGGCCTTGGCGATGAATTTTTCTAGGGGCCACATCAATATATGGTGATAAAATATATTTTCTACCTTTGAAGAAATAGTTTCCAGCAATGGTGTTTGATGTTCTTGTGGTGTTTGTGTCATTGGCAAATGCTGAGGATGAAGTATTAATTGTAATTGTAATTGTAATTGAAGTAAATATCAAAAAAATAAAAGTGCAAGCAATAGGGAAAGCAATTATGGCCTTCTTGAAAAAATTTTTAAATGAAAGTGAAGTATACATAATAGAAGATACCCTCCGTTAGAAATTTTTACTAAATATAAATTTTTAATTTATATTTTTACTTATCTTAAACATGTCTAGTTGAAAATGAAAAAAAAATTATTTTCAAAAAACATAATGCTTGAGGTAATGTTTTTTCATTTTAATATGATTAACTAAAAATAACTAAGTTCCCATTCCTAAAAGAAATAAAATAAATTTGAAGGAGAGGTTAATAATTAATGAATAAAACAAAGAGTTCAATAATTCATCCTTATGAAGTTTTAATTTTCGATCAAAATAAGCTAGATAATCAAAATAACAGGGATAAGGAAAATAAAGATAAGAAACCTAGCTACTTAAACAGAGAAGAATTAAGTGAGGTTTTAGAAAAAATTAAAAAGGATAAGACTAAAACTATTTGGATTAATTTAATCGAAGCGAATGTTTCAACTTTTGAACCACTGCTTGAAGTATTTGAACTTCATCCTCTTACAGTAGAGGATTGTACAAATGAAGATCAATTACCTAAAATAGATTTTTTTCCAAATTATACTTTTTTTATTATAAATTTTTTCAGGTCCAGAGGAGCAAGTGTAAAGATAACAGAATTTGATTTTATTGTTGGTAATAACTTTTTAATAACTGCACACAAAAGGCCATCTTCGTCATCATCTTCTTCAGAACCCATAGAAAACCTTATTGTTGATTATAGTAAATTAAATTTTAATTCTACTTCGCTTGCAATTACTGCTGATTTTTTAGCGTATCAATTGATTGATCAATTAAATGAACGCAAATTTACAGTTATTGAAAAGATTCAAGAAGAGATAAATTTAGAGGAGGATTGGATATTAAAAGAGGAAAGAGAGGGTGAAAAGGGGAGAGTGGGTAATAAAAAAATAATAGCACCAGAAAAATTAATCAAAACGAGAAGAAAAATCATTTATATAAGAAAATCAATATTTCATGAGAGAGAATTGCTTTATAAAATTTGCCGTAAAGATTCTCCTTTTATTGGTGAAAATATGATTTATTACTATCGAAATCTTTATGACCAGCTATTTAAATTTTTGGAATTTACTGAAATCCTTAGAGAGGAAATTAGTAGTTTACTGGAATTATATCTCAGTATAAAAAGTAATCACCTTGCTGAAATATCTAATCAAACAAATCAAGTGGTAAAAAAATTAACGTTATTTACAACCATTTTTATGCCTCTAACATTGATTACAGGAATAGGAGGAATGTCTGAGTGGAGTATGATGACTAGTGCTTTTAATTGGTGGTATACATATCCCTTATTTATTTTGTTATTAGTTTTTATGGGGTATGGAAATTATTTATGGTTTAAGAAAAAGATCTGGCAATAGCAGCATCAGTTACAGCGTTAGTTGCAGAAGCAGCAGAGGACTGAAGTAATATTTGCTCGAATTTTTGAAAATTATTAAAACTCTCTTTGAAAATTGAATCAAAAACATCTTTTTCTAGTGGAGGGTTACAATCTTTATAAGATGCAATTATTTGATGTGAATATTTTTTGGCCTTATTAATAAAACAATTTCTGAAATAAGGATGACTTGTAGGTCTGCCTATAAGAGTTTGTTCATCCTTTCTTACTTCTCTTACTTCTTTTACTTCACTTTTAGTGTAAAAATAAACTGTCTTGTTAATAATTTTATATTTAACTTTAGAATTAATTTCATCTGATAAACATTCATTTAATATTTTTTTAGCATAGTCTTTTATTGGAAGAAAAGAAGAAAGTTCCCCTCTTAACGAACGAATGTTGTTATTTATATCTTCTTTTTTACGTTTAACTGCTAGTGATACTTTATTTTCACTTAAATATTCTCGGTTTTCAAATATATTTTTTTTTAATATTTCATATAGTTTGGGAGCAATTTTCTTTAGGTTATCACCTTGACATAGAAAGGATGCAACTGCCTCTGAAAAATACTCTTTATAATTTCTAGTCGAATAAGTTGTTATACTACTAATATCGTAAATTGCTTTTATTCCCCATTGATTATTGGTTAGGCCTTTAGTCCATATGGGAAGATTAAGAACAAAATTTTCATTTTCTTGATAAAACGCATGAGTGAGTTCATGGGCAATTGTACAGCGACCATCCTTTTTATCTCCAGATTCCACGCCATGAATTCCATAGATATCCCTTTTTAATTTATTAAAGGTGGCCTGTTTGTAAATTATTTCATTTCTACTACTATCAATGTACCACGCTAATGTTTTGTCTGAAACTAAAGATTGATCACTTTCCATTGTTCTGTAAATATATTTTAAGCTAGAAAGATGATGAAATTTGTTTGGCAGCTTCTCTAATACCTCGTTGATTTGTTTAATGGAATTTAAGCTCCATTCAGCATCTTCAGAAGCGGCCAGACCATTGGGATTATAATATGATCTTGGAGTAATAAAATAACCATGATCAAATGCAATTAACATAACTCTCATTGCTGATTCCTCTCTAGCATTGAGGGAATCACCTTTTTGACCATAAAGTGCACCTAAAATACATGTTACAGTTTTGGGAGACGAACATATTGCCTTTTTCATTTTATCTATTAAATTATGAGGAATGATATATTTTTTATTTTTGCTGTTGTCATTTGAAACAACTGCAATTAAATGTTTAAGAAAAATTTCTTCATTTTTGGTTGCGATAATCTCTAAATCCCCAATATAAAATTTTTTCTTTTTTCCTTGAAGAAAAGAATCACTATATCTATTTCTAATTTGAAAGAGATCACTACTCCAAAGAGGATTTTTTATCCAGGGGACAGCATCACTACATTTATCTATTACTGAAAAAAGCCGTTTGGCCGGTAGATATTCTACTTGCCCTCTGTAACAAGGTTTTTTGAAATTTTTTTCACATAATACTCCAACATCTTTGCCGTAAGAGGTATTAATACAAAAATAAATTCCAAATCTAAATCCAAATCCAATCCCAATTCCCAAGATGATAACAATGAAAATATTTATTTTCTTCATTTTATTTTTTTCTACAGCTCCTTATTAGTGCAAATTTATAAATTCAAAACCATCAATTATGGAAATATTTTTTTTATTAGATTGCTTTAATTTTAAAGGGAGAGAAATTATGTTTTCATCGTCAAGATCGGGGTCACTTCCTAAAGTGATGGCGGATTTTAAATAATAATTAATAGTGAGGTTATTTGATACTTGATCACTATTTTTAATATCATCAATATGTTGATCTAGAGTTTTTAATAATAATTGTTCTTTATGATTTTTATAGATTTCAGGATCTTCAATTGCAAAAGATGTGATTCTTTTACTGGCCAACGATATTTCAAATGTTAGTCCGCTATTTATATCGATTATTCGTTTGCAGTTAGGAAAATGATTTTTTTCTACGATGAGCGATGAAGGTATTTGATAAAAAAAACCAGTGTTATCTATTTCATTGGTTAAAGTTAAAGGAGAGGAATAGATTAGTAATGCAGAAATTAATTTTTTTTTATGATCAAAAATCAAATCTAATTTATTAGGATAAGTTAATTTAGTATATAATTCTCCATTTATGTCGAGTGTTTTTGAAGTATAGGAAGTATTTCTGTTACTGTTCATTAATTTTATAACTTGCTTTTCATTCATCCCATACGACAATTTTAAATAAATAAAATTATCTTTATCTTTATCTTTATCTTTATCTTTTGTCTTTGACTCTGAATAACAGAAATTAAAAATAATTTGAGACATGAAGATAATTATAAAAATAAATTTTACCGCCATTGTTAAAGATGTTGTTATTTTCATTCTAGTATCTTATTGCTCCCATAAAAATATATAAATCTTTCTGTTATTGTAAGATTATAAAAACATCAATCAAACATAAACAAATATAAAAATGATTTATATTCTTAACTTTTTCTTTAGAGTATTTTATATCAACAAGTTACAGATATTAAAGAGAGAGAAGTAATGATGATGATTGATTGATTTGTTTGTATATTAATTCTGCGTTAGAGTAAGTTTTTTCTTATTGCCACTTACTCTCTTTATAGGTTATTCATGCAAGCTAAGGCTTTTTGACGGATAGTCAGTTTTTCAAAGTCAAACAATTTTAAAAATTTTAAACCAAAGG
>JADGAM010000022.1:0-6157 GCA_015232015.1 Oligoflexia bacterium
AGTCAGAATCAGACTCAGAATCAAAATTAAAATTAAAATTAAAACCAAATCATCTGGCTATCTCTTTAATGGAGGGATGGCGTGGAGAAATTTGCCACGTGGCCATAACCGATCAAAAAGGAAAATTTAAAAAATACAAAATAATAGATCCCTCATTTCACAATTGGACAGCATTAGCTTTGTCATTAAGAGGAGAAGAAATCTCTGACTTTCCATTATGTAATAAAAGTTTTAATTTATCTTATTGTGGATTTGATCTGTAATTTTGAAAATTTTTTTTAAAATTTAATTTCAAGAATTACACCATTTCCAAGGAACTTAAAATATGTTTGATACAATTGTAGAACGAATAAAACAAAAAAAACGTACAATAAAATTTCCGGATGATAAAATATCCCTACCTACTAATTATCGAGGGCTACCTCGTATTAGCGAATCAACCGAAAATTGCAATAGTTGCGAAACTAAACTGTGTACAAATTCTTGCCCCACCAAGGCAATAAATTATATAGTGGATACTAGAAAAATTAAGATAGATTTAGGAAAATGTATTTTTTGCCTACAATGTATACAAAATTGTCCAACAAACACAATCTCATTTTCTAAAAACTATCGTTTAAGTACATCGACTAGAGCTGATCTATTTTGTTCTCCAGATCTCTCGCTCTCAGAATACAAATTAGCAACTGCCTTACATAAATCCTCATTAAAAATTTTTGGTCGTTCATTACAACTACGTGAAGTCAGCGCTGGTGGTTGCAATGCTTGTGAAGCAGATACAAACGTTTTAAATACTCTTTCTTTCGATTTGGCCCGCTTTGGAATAAAATTTGTTGCATCCCCTAGGCATGCTGATGGGATTTTAGTTACTGGTCCTGTAAGTAAGAATATGCATTTAGCTTTAATTAAAACCTATAACTCAATACCATCACCAAAATTTGTAATCGCTGTGGGTGCATGTGCAATTTCAGGAGGAATATTTCAAGAAGCAAGTGAAGCACATAACGGATTTGATGATGAGAATTTACAAGATATTCATGTTGATTTATTTATTCCTGGTTGTCCCCCACACCCTCTTACTATTCTTGATGGACTACTACGCTTAATCGGTAAAAAGATTTAAAATTTGTGTAACTTAAGTCAGCGAGGTTGGTAACTGGTCAAGGCCGATAACATCCCCTATCACGAGGTATTCTTTTAAGTATTCTATAAAAAGTTGAGTGAGGGATTTTTAACATTGATTTAGCATAAACTGCAAGGCCACAACTCTCTTTCATCGCCAAGCTTACCGCCTCTTCCTCTATCCTCTCAAAATATTCTTTTATTCCATTTGTTTTTATATAATTAAAAATCTCATAATTAATTATAGTATCTTTTTTAGATTTAACAAAATTTTCATTAGTAGTTGATGTAGCTAATATAGATGATGTAGTAAATTTTGAACAATCTTCCTGCTTAATAAAACTTGCAGGTAAATCAAAAGCATCAATAATGCCATTTTTCTTATCAAAAATACTATTAACAAATGCTTTTAACTCTCTTATATTTCCAGGCCAAGAATAATTTAATAAAAATTTAAAACAGTTGTCTGTGATATGTACTTTTCGTGGACCTTCACTTAGGAAAAATTTAATAAGTAATAAAATATCTTTTTTTCTTTCTCTTAATGGCGGAATTTTAATGGTCACACCATTAATTCTATAAAAAAGATCTGATCTAAATGTTTCCTCTTTCATTTTTTTATAAATATCATCACAAGTGGCGGTGATTAAACGAAAATTAACCTTGATAGGGGTAGTTCCTCCGACAGCATAGAATTGTTTTTCTTCAAGGGCCTTTAATAATTTTTTTTGCATGGATAATGGCATAGATCCAATTTCATCCAAAAAAAGTGTTCCTCTATCCGCCAACATTAATTTACCAATTTTATTTTCATTGGCCCCAGTAAATGCTCCTTTAACGTGACCAAAAAATTCAGATTCAATTAAATTATCAGGTATGGCAGAAGCATTTATGGCCACAAAATTACTTTTAGTTCCTCCCCAACTTTTATGAATAAACTCTGCTAATTTTCCTTTACCAACTCCGGTTTCTCCTAAAAGCAATATTGGTCTTTCTACAAATAAACGGGAACGCAAATTTCTTAATTCTTGTATTAGATTTTGATCTTCGGTCATAATCTCATTTTTAATTATCTGATCAAAATCCGAACCATCTAATATGTCTAAACAATCAGCAATAACAGAATCTATAATTATTTCAAATTGATCTTTGGTGATGTAGTGTTCACAACCCAACTCATAAGCGCCTTGAACATATTGAGGGGAATCAAAATCAGTTAAAATAACTGAGTATATTTTTTTATTTTTGGCCTCTTGAAGAATTTTAATCCCTACATTTTCTCCATGTAAATGCAGGTCTATGAAAACTAAATCAAAATCCTCTTTTTTTAATAACCTGATACTTTCATTGTAAGTGGAGCTTTCGCAAATTTCTCCATATAGATGCAATTTATTTTTTAAAAAAGATCTAAAATAATCATCGTCTTCCACTAATAATATTCTTATCTTTTTTATACTATTAAAAATAAATTTATTATTTTTAATCCTTAAATTGTTCTTAATCACAATAGTTGATCCTTTTAATTCAAGAGTTTTTCATTCATAATCCCTCACTCTTAAGGCCAAGAAGCTAACATCCACACTTCATATTTTCAAGCGTACCTTAAGTGTTATTGTAATTTTTACAAAGCTAAGTACCCGATCGAAAGTTTTCAAGGATTTTATTCTAAGATATCAGAGGGATTGTAGCATTTAAAATCCTTGAAAACTTCTGCTTGGGTACTTATCATTTTGGCCTGTCAAAAATTTATGGCCCAAAAGATAAAATCATGAAAATATCAAAACATGGAAGAAATAAAAATATTCGATAATAAACAACAGAATTCTGGCCCTCGCAATATTTGTATTAAATGCCAGCACTATTATATTACATGGGATACACGTGCACCTTACGGATGTAAGTTTTTTGGATTCAAATCTGTGGGGCCTCCTATTAAAGCGGTAGTTGAAAATTCCGGAATAGATTGTTATGGATTCATTGAAAAAAATACTCTACATACTAGAAGATCTAATAGTTCCTCCTCCTAAACAAACATCTCCTTTATAAAAAACAATTGCTTGCCCTGGAGCCACCGCCCGTTGTAATTCCGTGAAACTAACTTCTATGCTTGAAATATTTTTTTGATCATTATCGTTACCATTACTATATTGGCATTTGATTATTTCACATTCTTGATCACTTTGACGATAACGAACTTTTGCTCGAAGTTTATAAGGTAAATCGCTTTCTTTTAAAAAAGATTTATTAGCAACAAAACTTAAATTATTGGCCACAAGTTTTTTTGAGAAGAGCTCTGGGTGATTTTCTCCTCTCTCCACATAAACTATATTTTTAGAAAGATCTTTTTTTATCACATACCAAGGAGCACCTGCTCCTCCGAGTCCCAATCCCTTTCGCTGTCCAATGGTATAAAATGCATATCCTTCATGTTCTCCCACCACTTCACCACTTAATGTTTGAAACTTCCCTGGGTTTTTTGGTATATATTTTTGTAAAAAATTAGCAAAATCCTTTTCACCAATAAAGCAAATGCCTGTGCTATCTTTTTTATTATAGACATCTAGTTCATATTTTTGAGCTAATTCCCTTACATCTTTTTTTAACATTCCTCCAATCGGAAACAAAACTCTCTCCAGAATATCTTTTTTAATTGTATACAAAAAGTAACTTTGATCTTTTCCTGGATCAAGACCCTTAAGTAGAGTTGCTTTTTCATTTCGGCAGTAGTGGCCTGTGGCCACATAATCTGCACCTAACTGCAGGGCCTTTTGATAAAAATGATTAAATTTAATTTTCAAATTGCACAAAACATCTGGATTGGGAGTCAGACCTTCCTTGTATTCTTCTATAGAAGGTGCAAATACTTCATCAAAATATTCTTTGATAAATTCAATGCTGTAATAAGGAATATCTAATTTGTCACAAACACTGATCACATCTTCAAAATCCTTGGCGGCAGGACACGCTGTTAAGGGATCACTCTCCTCCCAATTTCGCATAAAAACACCAATAACATTATATCCTTGTTGTTTTAATATTAAAGCTGCAACTGCAGAATCAACTCCTCCTGACATTCCAACTACAACTGTTTTTTTCTTTTTCATATCTTTCCTCTCTCTAGATTACCAATCATACATTCTATTCTACAAAGAAAATCCATCTTCCAAAGCAGTTCTGTGTTTTATCTTTTCTTCCTCAAGTTGTTCTGGATCAATGTCACTTTCATCTTTTACTTTAAAGTTAGAATTCTGTAAAAAAAATATTTTCCCACTGCCGATTACCTTTCCACCTTGTTTTTCCTTATCATAAAATGTGAGATGTAGACCTTTGGCCAAACCAAATATTTCTTCTTCAAATTGTATCAAACAAACATTAAGCGCTTTAAAATAAAGCATGGCCTTAACTCTATCTTTATCAATGGCATATCTTATAAAAACTGTAGCTGGAGTAGAAGTATCAAAAAAAGGGGCCAGTAACACATTATTGACAGCACAAATATTAAAAGTTAAATCCTCTCTATCTCCAACAAATACTTTATTTGGAGGAGTAATTTGTACAACAACTTTATCTCTTTCTATTTCTTTACGACCAATTCCTTCTTTTACTGGAATATCTGTTTGACCGACAAAATAATGATGAACACCTCTATGTTCTCCATATTGCATATCGGTTTTATTATTTATAACAACTCCTTCAGGTCGAAAGCTTGGTGCAGAATATGCTTCTATTAAAAAAGAATTTCCCTTGCTATTAAAACAGATGACTCTGCTATCTCTTCTGAATTCATTAGGAAGACCAAAGGTCTCAGCTATTTTTATAACATCTTTTTTTCTTAAATCTGCTAAGGGTAAAATTAACTTTTCTAAATGTCTTTGTTGTAAATTGGATAAGAAATAGGATTGATCGTATTCATCATCATTAGAAGAATAAATGTGATAACAATTAAGATCCTCTTGACGATAGATCTTTGCATAATGCCCAGTTGCTATATATGTTGCATTTAAAAGCTTTGCTTTCTCATATAAAATATCCATTTTTAAACCATTACAGGCAACACATGGTATGAAAATATCTCCTGATAATTTAGATGCCACA
Organism: Oligoflexia bacterium; assembly: GCA_015232015.1. Classification (GTDB taxonomy): domain Bacteria; phylum Bdellovibrionota; class Bacteriovoracia; order Bacteriovoracales; family Bacteriovoracaceae; genus JADFZW01. The sequence goes on from JADGAM010000022.1 coordinate 5,218, forward strand.
AAAGGGTCTAAAATATACTCTTTATATTCTTCTTTAGCATTAACTGCATAAAAGGGAATATCTAAACGAGCACAAATAGCGTTCACCTTATCTAAATCTTTTACAGAACAACCTTCTTGTAAAAATTTTACTTTTTCTTCAATAGTTAAATCTTTCTTTGCTGTAGAACCAAAACTATATTCTTCTTCCTTAGGGGTAGCTTTAATGATTGCTTGTTTTACCTCCTCTTCATCAACAAAAACAATTCCTATTCCAATACACTGAAATCCTTGTTTCTGTAATAGAAAAGCGGCCACTATAGAGTCCACTCCTCCAGTCATACCAATAACAACTCTTTTTTCTTCAAGTAAATCATTTTTACTATTATCAACAAAATCTGCAGCAGAAACATTAGCAGTTACAAAACATAAAAATCCAAAGGTAGATAGTAATAATGCAAATAAAATTTTTTCTATCATAGTGTTCCTCTTGATAAGATGTTGTTTCTATTTTTGTAATTGGTCAGATCCCTGGTAAATTTTGATCGCTTTTCCTCGTCAGTCGTGCGACTTGCAGGAAGCAAGCCTCCTCCTTCCTCTGAAAATCAATCAAAATTTACTCAGGGCCTTGACCAATTATCTAAATCCTCTGACCAATTACCTGTTTTTTTATCCAATTTGAAAATGAAATTTAATTAGTGATCAGTAAAAATTTATATATGAATCTTTTTAAGTATGATGATGATTAATTTTTTTGTTTTTTATTTTTGTTTTTATTTAATATATCTATTATAACAAGATCGCCTTTTAGCTTTTAACAGTTTCTTGATTTTTTTTAAAAAACTCTTTATTCCTAAGGAGTTATCTTTGTTGAAACAAATTTCATTGAATTTATTTTGTGCTTATTTTTGTAGGTAGATTTATTTTTATTTGTTTTTAATTATAAATTTATTTAATACAGC
>JADGAM010000022.1:6171-37344 GCA_015232015.1 Oligoflexia bacterium
ACATTAGTCAGTGTTCAATTTATTTTTGAATACCTCCTGGTGTGAGGAAACTTAGCGGATGAACCACTTAGTACTACACTAGTACTATACACTGTTAGCGTAACTTTAGAAGATATGTAAAATTTACCAACTGAAGTTGATATGCGTAAAAAAATCTTGTTTAATTTTCCATTGATGATTATAATCGGCCTACAAAATATATAGAAAAATAAAAAATATGATTATAGGCCTTAAGCTAAACTTTTTGGGAATAAACCAAAGTAAATAAGCAATTGGCCCATATGAAATAGTGTAATATAAACAAAAAAAGTCTTTAAAGATTTTTTTTATTTTAAGGGAGTACTCTAAATGAAAATTTCATCAAAAGTTACTGGATTGCTGGCATTAATGGCATTACTACTGACAGTTGGTTGTAAAAATAATGGAGTGCCTACTACTAATGATACTAAAGTGGATGGTAGTTCATCTGTTACTACTGCTTCTACTGTTGATCAGAACTCTAATTCTGATAAAAATAGTGAGATTGATAATGAGGGCGGAAAGAAAGAAAGCAAATGGGTGTCCGGTATGGGGCCATCAAGGGGCCATGAAGATCTTGAAAGATTTGCTATAGCGATGGCCAACAAAATGATTAATGAAAAGAGTTTGAATCAAAAATACCTGCTTCCAGAAGCAGTGGATGGTGATAGCGGACGAAGTACTAAAAACCCCTTAGTGAAGGGTAACTATTCTACCGATTGGCCTAACGATGACATGCTTGAGCGTTATGGTTACGGTGTTAGTAAGAATACAAGGGCCTATCAAGATGATCCTAAGTTAATGCATAATCATGGACTAAGAGACATCATTAATGGAAGTGCTCTTTCCACTAAAGAAGCATGTACATCTATTAAGAATGCAATTATTAAAAATACCAAATATGCTCTCAGCTTTGCAGGTAAGGATAATTCGAAGTTGTTGTTTTGGTTAGGACACGTTAATCATATTATTCAAGACACATTTGCTCCTCCTCATGCTGTAAGAAAAGAAAATGATCCTCATCGATTTGTTGATATTTGCACCTATGGAACTAAGGTTAAGGGCGTATGTGAACATGGCTCACCTATAGATTTGGATGATGTAATTTGGATGACTTCATTTAGTTGTAGCCTTACCTTTAAGAGACCATTTGAATGTCTTACAGATTTGGCAAAAGTAGCTGTGAATGCCACTGCTGGACATTTGATCGCTACAACTGAGATTATGCAAGAAATTGAGAGCTCACGTAATATCACTAAAGAGCAGAAAAATAGAATCGTGGAAGATAGACTAGAGCAATACTTTGAATTAGACATTGATGATTTCAACGGTTATTTCGATTGCTCTACACTTTAATAGCTTTAATAGCTTTAATAACTTTAATAGCTTTAATAACTTTAACAATAAATAATTAATAACTAAAATAATTAGTCGTTGGCGCGAAAGTGCCGGCGACTAATTAAAATAACCAAACAAAATTATAAGGAAAATTGTCATGAATAAATTATTAAAATATTTAAAGATGGTTGTCGTATTTGTATTGATAGTAAGTAGTACTTACTTAATGGCAGAAGTGATTGTGGTAAGTGATATTGACGACACTATCAGGGCGACTAACGTATTAAACAGAAGTGAAATGATAATTAATGCATTAAGAGGTTTCAAGTCCTTTCCGCGATTGATAGATATCTATTGCGATATTAATGATTATTACAGAAAAAAAGGTGAAGATGTAACCTTTTACTATCTATCGGCCGCTCCTCGTAAGTTGAGTGTAGATAGTTGGCTGGAGAGTAATAATGCCCCTAAAGGAATTGTACAACAGAGAAGAAATCGCGATATATTTGGTAGTCCTGAAGATTACAAATTTGGTTACTTGAAGAAATTTCTTTTGGATAAAAAAAGAATAGCAGACGAGAACAATGACGAGTTAGAGGTGATTATGTTTGGTGATAACGGAGAAAAAGATCCAATAGTTTATAAAAGGATCATGGAAGATAAAGATATTAAAATTAATAATATGAAAGCATATATCAGAAAGGTAACCAGTGCTGGAGCATTCTTTCCCAAGATAAATTATTTCTACTCAGAAAAGGACTTGTTAGAGGATTTTGCTTTAGTTGTTGATCCTCAGTTGAAAATTCAGATTGAGAGTGAGTATGCGCAAGGCACTCTGGTTCCAGAGTATGTGGTAGAGGCAAATGGCCTTAGACAGTAAGTCGGTGTTCAAAAATAAAAGATAAAATAAAAGATAAAATAAAAGTTAATTACTCACCTCCTATTTAATTTTTCCCTCTATACAATCCGACAAGATGAAAATTCTAGGGGCAAAATGTCCATTTAAATATTTTGCAAATAATTTCAAAGTAAGTTTTATTTGTTTGAAGAAATAATTTTTTAAATGTAAAAATTTACATTCAACAAAAAAAGGAACTACTATGAAATTAAATCAAAAAATTATCTTTCGAGAAAATTTTAAATTATTTTTTAATTTATTGTGCAATTTATTCTCTCTAGTTTGCATAATGTTTGTTTTTTATTCTTGTGACAAATATGCTGACCACAGCGTACTTTGTAACAAAGAATGTCGTGAATCTGATAAAGGCATTGCTGAAAATTTTATTATTAAATTAAATAAATATGATAACAGTGGTTATGATTATAAAGTTGTAAAAGATCGCGCAAACGATCCTTTTGGCGCAGGAAAACGTTGGTTAGTTATTGAAAAAAGTTTATATGAAACTAAATATGAATTGCAGTGGGTAGATGGACATACTGTTTATTACCCGGGAAAATATGAAACTGTAGATGGATACTATGATGATGGTGGTAGCTGGCATGAAGGTTATACTAAAGAAATTTATCCACCATCATATCGTTATGTAGAAGGATATTGGGATGCCGTCTCTTATGAGGCATTAATTGATAGAGCTTATGTAGGATTTAATATTAATAACTATTCTTATGGAATGTCCTGGAGTAATTTTTTAAGCTCAAGAGATGCAAATGGTGTTTTTAATAATTTGAATTCAGTTGGAAACAATTTATACCAAGACACTAGCAGTGGGTTCTTATTTGAAGAAACTGCTCCTACAAGTAAAGACTTGGAAAAAATTGCAGCATTAAAAGAAACTCAAAAACAATACTCAATTGCTGAGAAATTGGCGGCCGATTTTGGTTTAAGTGAAGATCGTTCAATTCAAATTGCAAAATATGCTCTTAATTGGAAAAAATTATCAGATCATCGTGCAATGACAGATGCAGATGCTAATTTATTCTTTAAACAAGTTTTTGGTTTTTCAGCAGCAGAAGGACGAAAAGCTATTGTTCGTTATTTCGAGGGAGAAAAAACTGGATATGAAGATTTAATTGAAAAAGCAGCAAAAGCTAATAAAGTTTCTCCTGAAAATCTTAATAAATTAATTGAACAATTTATAACTAAATAAAAAAGTATAAAGGATCTTAACTATGGAAATTAAATATAATATTATTTCGCTTTTATTACTCTCACTTTGTCTTTCAAATTTTTATTCATGCAGTAAGGATGATCAATATTCTGATAACAGTAAACTTTGTAATGAAAAATGTCGGGCATCAGACAAAGGTATTGCTGAAAACTTTGTTTTAAAGTTAGATAACTATGATACAAGTTATTATGCTTATAAATTATTAAAGGATCGTGCTAATAATCCGACTACAGGTGGTACTCGATGGATCGTAGTTGAAAAAAGTCTTTATACTACAAAATATATTACTGATTATGAACCAGGTTACTTTGATGATAGTGGAAATTGGCATGAAGGTTATTACTACACAAAAGAATATAGCGAATTAATCGATCATAAATATGTGGCCTATGACATTAGCAATTATTTATATGGAATGAATTGGTCTGATTTCTTAAATAATCGCAATCCTAATGGAGAAATTTCTACTCTAAATCCTATAGGTGGTAATTTATACCACGATAGTGCGAGTGGATTTACTTTTGAAGAGTCATCTCCATCAATTAAAGACCTAGAGAAATTGGCGGCATTCAAAGAAAGTTATAAAACAGGACAAATCGCAGAAAAGCTTTCTGCAGATTTTGGGTTAAGTGAAGATAGAGCAAATAAGATTGCAAAATTGTCACTTAATTGGAAAAAACTTTCAAATAAACGGTCCATGACCGATGCTGATGGAAATATGCTCTTTAATCAAATTTTTGGTTTTAGTGCAACTGATGCTAGAAAAGCTATGGTCCGTTACATTCAAGGTGAGAAAACAGGCCACTCAGATTTGATCGAAAAGGCGGCCAAAACAAATGGTGTTGGCCCTGAAGGTATCAAAAAAATTTTAGAAAACTACTTGCAATAGTTAGCTAATTCCTCACTATATTCGATATTGTGATAAACTTTCTGAACATCATCATCTTCTTCTAACTTTTCAATTAATTTCATCAATGTTTCAAAACTTCTTGTATCGACTTTCTTTGTATCAGAGGGAATTCGTTGTAATCCTGATTCTTTTGGTTCTATACCCATTTCTGCAAATTTCTTTTGAACCTTGCCAAAATCTTCCATAGCGGTTGTTACTGTTATTGTTCCTCCGCCCTCTATTTCTCCGCTTGTATCGCGATCGAATTCCACATCTTCAGCGCCTGCATCTATCATAGACATAGTCCAATCATCTTCATCGATTTTTCCAATGGGTAGAGTGAATACTCCTTTACGAGCAAAAACAAATTGCAAACAACCATCTTTACCAACACTACCTCCATATTTGCTGAAACAAGCGCGTACGTTAGATATTGTTCGAACGTTGTTATCAGTAGTACATTCTACAAATATTGCAACTCCTCCTGGGCCGTATCCTTCATAAGTTATCTCTTGTAAAGAATCAGCATCTGCACCAGAGGCCTTTTTTATTGCTCGATCAATATTATCTTTTGGCATATTAACCGAACGAGCACTTAAGAGTGCAGATCTTAATCTAGGGTTTGCTTCAGCATCAACGCCCCCAGTTTTAACCGCCACCGCGATCTCTTTAATAATTTTTGTAAAGGCCTGCCCTTTTTTTGCATCTTGAGCACCTTTTCTATCTTTGATATTTTTCCATTTACTATGTCCGGACATTAATATTTCTCCTATTAGTTTAGTTTAGTTTAGTGTTGTATATGTATATTTGTATAAATGTATATTTGTTAGTTTAAATTCTAGTAGATTAGGAATGGGAACTTAGAGGTCATTATCTCTATAGCGATTTATATATTCATTTATAAATTTCCTATATTCCGCCAGCAATCTCATAGTCATCGGCCCTGGTACTCCAGAACCAATTTTTTGATCTCTTAGATCGGATACTATTTTTGTAGCAGGAAAAATTATGCGAGTTGTGCTGCTAATGAAGGCCTCGTCAGCATTAATTACATCTTTTGCACCAAAATTCTCCTCTCTAATTTCCATTCCAATTTTTTTTCCAAGTTTTAAAATTGTCTCTCTAGTTATTCCTGCTAATATTCCAACTGTTGTAGGAGGTGTAAAAACTTTATCATTTTTAATAATCCAAATATTGCTAGTACTACACTCGGTTACTTGGCCATCAGAGTTGAGCATAATAGACTCATAAGCACCTTTCTCTTTATTTTTAACCGACATATAGGCCAAAAAATTATTTAAATAATTCCCACTTTTGATTTTAGGATTTAGCGCTCGCACATCATTACGAATAACATCAGCAAATCCAAGAGTTACTCCCTCAGAGTAGTAGTGGGAGGAGTGACCGCTGTGTTTTTGTACAATAATTATGAAATTACCTTTGCTACAAAAATCATTATCGAGGCCAAAGCGGGATGCCTCACCTCTTGTGATCATTAATCTTATGTAAGAGATTTTATTTCCTGCTGCCTTAATGGTTTTGATAATTTCATGAGATAATTCATTTTTACTGATAGGTATATTCATAAAGAGACCCTCAGCAGAGTTCCATAGACGATCGAGGTGTTCACGAAGAAGAAATACCACACTATCATAGGCCATCAATACCTCATATATTGAATCTCCAAAAAGAAGTCCTCTGTCTAATACAGAAATTTTTGCATTTTCTTTGTTAGTTATTGTACCATTAATACTGATGATAGGATTGAACTGGTTTAATTGATCTAAGTGATTATTTTGATTATTTGACATAAAGAATCCTGAAGGTAACTTTCTTAATTTATCTTTAAGTATCTTTGTCACTCATATTGCATATTTTGGCCATAGTGTATTTTAAGATTTTTAGGAGTTTTTTTATGAATAAATTGTTGTTTTGGGTTTTATTATTGTTGGCCTTTATAACTGTTAATAGTTGTAGTTCATCAAAACTGAAAAATGTAAGTAGTAAATCTAAGTCTAAATCTAATACTGTCACAACTGCTTCTACGGATGTTACTGACGCTGTTCCAATATTAAATGAGGCAAAAGGCTCTTTTGTAGTTCCCGAATACTCCATAGTAGATAGAAAAAAATATGAGTTATATGCAAATAAGTATGTAATTGCTTCGCAAAACTCGCTGGCCACTGAAACTGGAATTGCAATTTTAAAGAAGGGTGGAAATATTTTTGATGCTGCAGTGGCCATGAGTTTTGTATTGGCCGTAACAAGACCTCAATCAACGAGCTTAGGTGGTGGAGGTTTTATGCTCTATTACACTCCTAAAATGAAAGAACCGATGGCCTTAGATTTTAGAGAAAAGGCCCCAGTGCTCTCAACAAAAGATATGTTTCTTAGTAAGTCAGGTAAAACTTTAAAGAGTAAATCGTTAGACACAATATTTTCCGTAGCGATTCCTGGAATGGTTGCAGGATTAATGGATCTTCATAGAAAACAGGGAAAGCTCTCACTAGCGGCCGTGCTTTTTCCTGCAATTAAAATTGCAGATGAAGGTTTTACTGTCTATGAATATTTGGCCGAAGCTATTGAAAAAAGAAAAGATATATTAGCGCTATATGATTCAAGTAAAGAGATATTTTTTAATACAAATGGAGAACCTTTAAAAATAGGAGATAAATTTGTACAAAAAGATTTGGCCAAAACATTAAAGACCATTGCAAAGAGTGGTAGAAATGGATTTTACAAGGGATGGGTTGCGGAGGCGATTGTAAAACAAAGTACAGATCTTGATGGATTAATAACACAAAAAGATTTGGATTTATATGAGGTGAAATATAGGAAAGCAGTAAGTGGAACTTATAAAGATTATAAAATATATTCTATGTCTCCTCCAAGTTCAGGAGGAACACATATCATTCAGTTGTTAAATATGTTGGAAAAAGATGACTTGAAAGCAATGGGTATTCATTCTCCGCAAACGATAAATCTTATGGCCAGTTCTATGCAATTAGTATTTGCAGATAGAGCTAAATACATGGGTGATAGTGATTTTGTAAAAATTCCTCTTACAGGGCTACTTTCAAAAAAATATGCTTTAAGTTTAAGAGAAAAAATTTCTAAAGACAAAGCTATTCCTCAAGAGAGTGTTGCCCCAGGAGATCCAGCAATGTTTCTAAAAGAGTCCGCTGAAACAAATCATTTTACAATTATGGATAAGGATGGAAATGTAGTTACAACAACCCAAACAGTAAATGGGCCATTAGGATCAGGAATAGTGGTGAAGGGAACTGGGGTACTACTAAACAATGAGATGAATGATTTTACTGCTAAGTTAGGTGGATCAAATTTATTTGGTGCAATCGGAGGAGAAAATAATTTAATTGCTCCTCAAAAAAGACCCCTTTCTAGTATGTCGCCAACAATTATTTTTAAAGATGGGAAGGTACTTTTTGCTCTAGGAACAGCGGCGGGAACAAGGATTTTAACTTGTGTTGCTCAAACAATTTTAAATTATTTAGAGTTTGGACTTCCTCTCTATGAGGCAGTATCGGCAGTACGTTTTCATCAACAATGGTACCCTGATGAATTAAGAATTGATGGAGCATATTTACCTATGGAAACTATAGATACACTAATAAATATGGGTCACAAAGTTCGCTATGAGGATTTAGATTGTAGAATTCAAGCTGTAGCAAAAGAAGAAGCTAAAGGGCTTCACGGTGTCTCAGATCCGCGCTCCGAAGGTTTAGTCTTAGGAGAATGAAAATTAGCATACATGATTATGATTAGTGCACATAAAAATAAAATAGAAAAAATTAAGAAGAAATAATTTAAAATAAAATAAAATGTGTAGGCCAAAGTTCTAACAATAAATGAAAGCGATTCATTCTTATAAACAACAAAGGCCCAATCATAAGCAAATGAGTAATAAAAATTTACAAATGCTTTCCCCAGCGAAAATTTAAATAAATAATTATCTCTAATCATTCTAAAATAATTTAAAACATAATGATCACTCTTAAATCCCGCTGAAAGTAAATAGCAACCTTGTTCCTTTAAAAAATTTTCTACTTCGATAGGAGTTCCTGCAGAGGAGGCAGATACTTTTGAAACAAATCTATATTTATTAACTATTGCCACTGCTACATTGTATGTTTGGCCATTTTTAAGATCGCTCACTAAAATTCCAACATTTAAATTAGGTTCACTGTTGCTGTATGTTTTGGAAGCGGTCAAAGCAATTGCACTTTGATAATTTAAGGCCTCATGTGCTGTCCCACCATAATTTAAGGCGATAGTTTTAAAGTAATTGTCAGAGCTAATTAATTCACTACTAATGCCATCAATTGCATAATTAATAAATAATCTACTGTCTTGCCTACCAATAGAAGTTATTGTTGGAGCAGTAGTTCCATCGTATGCATTGGAAAATTTTAATTCGAAAAATACCCCATCTTTATAGTCAGTAGTAATATTAAAAGGAGATGGTTTGGAATCAGCAGAAAAAATATAAATATATTGACTCTCTTTGATTGTAGCAGTGGATGCCTGATTTGGATGTACTGTTTGCTGTCCGGTAGATGTGAGTTGACCTAATCTAACTGAAACAAGAGTAGGAGTGTCTCCTGTAGCGGAGGTTGTAATCTCATCTCCATCAGTGATAGCAGTATAGATGTCACCGGAAGTTCTCATGGCCACAAAATAATATCTTTTGCGAGCAGTATCGCTATTATATAACTTAAAACGCACATAAAGATTTTCATCATAGACAGGAAGAGGGGATATTTCGTTATTACTTTGCCTATCTAGTGAAATAGCAGATGAAGAATCATTATTAATCGGAATGAATACCTTATGAGGAGTAGATAAACTATTGGTAGAAGCAATTTCACTTGTTACATCCGCACTTCCTGTCATCGCTGTGCCAGAGACAGAAGATTCACCATTAAATGTTGTTGCTGCAAAAATTAATTCAGAATTTATAAATGAATATGGAAAAAGGAGAAAAAGAAGAAATAAAAAAAATATAAAAATTTTCTTCATAATGTCGTAATAGAAAAGAATAAATAAAATGAAACTTTTTAAAAATTAAACCCATTTTGTAATGGCATTATATATTGCAAGTTTTGGTAAAGCAATGCTCGCTTATATTGAGAATCACTTATAGTTGACTTAGCATCTTTTATTTCAAGCTGCGCCTGAGCTATTGCGTTTGCTAGTGATAGCGATGTGTTTTTTGAAATTTGAGCGGCCTTTATTGCGCGATCCTTATTTACTATTCCTGAACTTGCAACTTTGCCACGTAAAAAATTTTTAACATCCACAGTTTTAATTAGGATCTCTTTTATATCTTTTGGTCCAAGCTTAGGATTGGTATTTTTTATTTGAGCGGCAATGTTTGAAACATATGGTGCTGCTTGACTTGTACCACTTAAACCCAAATATTTATTGTTTGGAACTGAGGACATAATCCCAACTCCGGGAGCGGCAACATCAACCATTTTTGCGCCATAATTTGAAAAGTTTGCTAAGTCTTTTTGTGCAAATGTTGCTGCTACAGCAATCGTGTTATCTGCTTTCACATTTGTTGGCGATGATGGAAGTATGTCATTATTAGAGTTATCGTTTCCGGCCGCAAAAACAAATAAAGTATTTGGAGCTTTTTCAAAGGTATTTTGTCCATAACTTAAAACATGAGTTAGAAAATAAGTTGCAATTTCTGCTAACTCATTGTCAGTAGTATCTCGCTCTAAAACTGCCCTACCTATACTTTCACATATTCTTTTTGCATCCTTAAATCCTGTACCAAAAGAGCCATTAGCAATATCAATTTTATGAAAATTAACATAAGAAACAATTTCTACCATACCTTCCATTTGCCTTTTTGCAATTCCATGTAAAACATACTTTACGAGAGGAAGTTCTTTTAATCCTTGATTAATTCCCTCTAAGTAATCTTGGTAGATCTCATCTCCCGAAGATGCATTTGATTTCAAGTTTTTATTTTTTAATTTAGCTTCAGTAGGAATAATTTTTAATGTTTGAATTTTATTGGTTGTAGATTTTTCAGCACATATCCCAGCTACGTGAGTACCATGAATAAAATTTCCCATACTAGCAATTTCACTCATGAATTTTGGATCTTTGTACTTTTCTTTAAGCCATACAATGTCGTCTTGAATGTAGCTATTGTCTAAGAATTTAATTTGGATCTCAAAAAATTTTTCATGTTCACTATTAAATTGTGTTAAATATTTGGAGTCAATTAACTGATTATTATTATCAACGAAGTTCCATCCATGAATATCATCTATAAATCCATCATTGTCTTCATCTACTCCCGTTTGTCCATTTGTTTCATTATCAAGTGAATCGATCCATACTTGAGTGGAGATTTTTTCATGTCTAATATCAATGCCTGAGTCAATTACAGCGATAGAGGCAGAGTATGCGTAATTTGAGGTTAAGAAATAACAATTAATAAGTAAAAAAGTAATACTAGTAAGTGCATAAAAATGAGACGACAACTTCACGGCCATAAAAAACCTCCACAATTGAACAATTGATGTCACAATCAAGTTGTAAAAAATAATAAAAATTGTAATCCAATTATTTTTTAAAAAATGAAAGCAAGTGTCAAGATTGATAAACTAAAATCATCTGTCATTTTGAATTTTTTTCTTTAGCAATAAATGCATATATTATTAAATATAGAACTACCGTCACTTAATGATAATAGAGTTGTAAAATTGATTATAATTAATTAGGGTGTTAATATTAAAATTATAAGATTTATTTTTTTATTTATTTTTTATTATTTCGGAGAATGAAAGATGGTAGAGAAGAAAAAGAAAGTAGCTATTGGAAATCGTACAAGAAAAAACATTAACCTTAATGCATATAAAAAAGAATTGGCCGATTTGATGGAAAAGGGAAAAAAAGAATACTCTCCTAAGATTGGTAGAAAAGCAGTGCAAGTTAAGAAAAAAATTCAAAAATTAGAAAAGTAGAAAATTAGTATTTTTTAAATGCATTAATAATCACATCTTTATTTTGTATTTATTTTTATTTTTATTCTTATTCTTATCTTTATTCTTATCCTTATCGTTATCCTTATCTCGCACAGAACTAAAAGTTTTATTGAAAATACTAGATAAATTCAGCTGAAAAATTGATTTTTCCGAAACAAGTTCGTCAAGAAGGTCCTCTTTCAAGATTAAAACATCATTTGTTTTTATATTGATCAACTCTTTGGTGGTATCTGAATAGTGAATTTTGGTTACTATTTTTTGTGAAAAAAATTGAACCAATTTTTCTAGTCGAGAGCGTTCGTTTGATAAATAATTAAGAAAGGCCATTTGCCCACTTTTAATTTTATCAAATGGTTCTAAGGCAACTTTGTTACTTATGGCCAAGGACTCTTTAATTAAATTTTCTAGATTTTTTAAATCAGAAGTATCGGAAGTAAAATCATCATCAGAATCATTATTCTTCTCGACTATTGAAAGTCCTTTAATACTGTATTTGCTATAAGTTCCGTTACTTTTTCTCATTTTGTTGAAAATTATTTTTTAAGTTATTCTGTAAATTATTAAGTATATCCTTATAAAAATCTTCTTCTCTAAGTAAACTATGTAAAGCTTTTTGTTCTTTCTTGATTATTTTAATATCTTGTGAAAATTTTTCAATTGGAAATATCGAAAGATGATTTTTTAAAATGTTTATTTTTTGTATAATGATTTTCTCAGAGGGAGTTGGTATTTTCCAACGAAAATTAAAATAATTTGGTAATTCATTTTTACTATTGGCCAAAGGGATGAAATCACTTTTGACTTTATATTCTGTAATAAGATAAAGCGGATATGGAAATACTGGATTTATTTTTAAATTTTTTAAAGATAACTCTAAATTATCAACTATTTTTTGAATTGGATTATTTTCTAACATATCAGCAGAAATTAAAACATACGCAGGATTTTGCCCTACTTTGTTTTTAATCCAAAGTTTTTCAAAATAACTTACATCGTTTTTTAAAATTTGAATTTCTTTAAACATTAAACTTTTTTAAGAGTAAAAAAATTATTATTTATGCGCTATTATATTATTATATAATATTTTAAATATAATAATTATATTTTACATTTTTTATGATTAAACTTCCAAGTGTTTTACTTCCTCCAGAATTTTCAAAGTTGTTGCAATTTAATCTTCATCAATTTGATAAGATGGATGGTCTAGATTCTATATATGACAAAATTGATCTATCAATACATACAAAAATAATTATAGAAAAATTTTTTCAACATATCACAGGAAAAAGAGGAGTTCATAATTTCTTAAGATATTTGGGATGGATAAATTTTAGAGATAGATTTGGTTCTGTATATTTGTATTTTATGCTTTATGATCGATATCCCGAAGTAACAGATACGGAATTGGTAAAAGATATTTTAGATTTAGAAAATAAATTAGCAAAATATTCTGTTGATGGGCACTCTAGATCCTTTCTATTATTTTATTACTTAAAAATGGCCAGCATACATATATTAAAAAACAAAATTTTTGATCAAGAACAATCAGAAACTGAAAAAATATCTGAGCAAATAACTGAATCTTTTATTATACCAGACGAGATATATCAGTTGCTTGATTATTCTGAGATTAAAACTTGGTACATCGATTGGGTAGTATTAATATTATGGCATTTTAATTCTTATTTAGGAAAAGATAAAATGCGCGAATTGCTATTTAAGAAAGACTCTACAGACTCTAAAGAATCTAAAGACTTTGGTGGAGACAAAATAAAATTTAATTATCAGAATTTTTATTCTATATTAACGGGTGATCAAAAAAAAGAATTTGCGAGTAATATGTTGGCCTATGGACATTCAATTGGAGTTAAAGATATTTTTTTTGAACATTTAAGAGTCTAGATTTTTAACTCTAGATGCCGGACTTTAGATTCCGGGCCTTAAGGAGAAAAACTTAGTGAAGAAATTTTTTTTTATTATCTTTTTTTTGCTATTAACAATGAATGCATCCATTGCCTCCTCGGCGTCAGCAGATCAAAAAAATAAAAAAACATGCATAACTTTACTAACAGACATACAAAAAATGTCTAAAGAAGAGCAGATTGTAAATGCAACAAATTGCTTTCGAGAAAGTAGCTGTAGTATGGATATGATAAATGAACACATTTTAAAACCAGAAACGGATAATGAAGGTTTTTGGGAAAAAGGCGGACATACTTTTGCTGGAGCTAAAAGTTATTTTGAAGAATTTAAAAAATCAACAAATGAAAAAATTATAAGCACTAGTAATCGTATAACAGAATGTAAAAAATTAGCATCAATGATTTCAGAAGATGATAAAGAAGATAAAAAAAATAAAGAAAATGATGAAGATAAAAAGATAAAAAAGTATTGTGATTGGATTGATTTAAGGAAAAGTATTTTTAATGAAAAATCTGATAAAATGAGTGCTGCTTGTAAAGAATATCTAACAAATAGTATTTCTAAAACTCAAAAAGCAAAATTAGTTAAGACCGCTACTCAATATAAATATGCAGAAAAGCAGAATGAAACAAAAAAGAAACTAGTGGAACTTGAAAGATTATTACTTAAATTTAAAACTGTCTCTCTAAGTGAGATGATAGAGGATAAAACAAATAATCCTAGTACAGACCAAAAGAATATACATTTTAAAATGACTAAAATTGTAAAATTTTATTTGCCAATGTTACTAATGAATGAAAGAGGATTTAGATCAGTACAGATCTCATGCAAAGAAAATAAATTTGGTTTTCAAAGTGATGATGTAATTGGAAAATCTCTTTTTCCTGAGAGTTGGAATGCTAAAAAGATTTTAGACGCTTGCAACAGTGTTAGAGTGACTGGCATAGTGGATAAAACGAATATAAAAATTGACGAGAGAGGAGTAGTAAACAATTTTATAATAAAAGGAACCTATGATGATGTTGAAGTGAGTTTACTTGGTAATACTCAAGGGAAAAGTGGTTCAATAAGCTTTTCCTGGAATACTATTTTTCCTTCATGGGATCAGTAAAAAGTACTAAATATTCACTCTCAGTTATCGCTCCAAGATTTTCTCGCACTAATTTTATTTGATAAGAACGATCATTTTTGATTTTTTCAATTTCTAAGATAAGCGATTCATTTTCATTGAGAATTTTTCTTAAATTATCTTTCTGTTGAGCAATTATTTTTTCAGTACGTAGATAGTCTATTATTCCTCTGTCAGCAAAAACAAGCTGAAATAATAACAAAAGCGTTATTCCCCAACTTATTTTAATAAGTAAGCTCATCCATGATTCCTTGAAATTCAAGACATCTTGTCTTTTATTTTTGTTATAGGATTATTTTATCATAGCAGACAGTGTGCTCAATGAAATATTTTGAAAAATTTTAAACTATTCTTAAGCTATTCTTAAACTATTCGGCGAGATTTTTTAAGTTTACTTTCGATTTCAATCCAAAATTTTCTAGTACCCGCCAATTCTTTTAAATAGTAATAAAGAGTTTTACTCAACTCTTGTTTGAAAATAATATCAATTGCGGGTGGTTCTTGGCCAAGCAAGAATAGTTTTTTTATATCATTAAAATGTTTTTTAGCATTTTCATCAAAGTTATGACTGTTTTCATCTACTACGATGCTCATTTGTCTATCATCTACGATACTTTGTTTGATAGGAAACAATGTTATAGCATAAGTGAGTAAATTTTTAAGACGTTTTAAGGCCAAACTGCTGTCTCCAATAGGTCCTAATTTGCTTAATTGTTGAGTAGCATTTGTTCCATGAGAGCGGAAAAAAACTTTAAAAGAGTAATCGGTTTCTTTCATCCACCAGCTAAAACCAGGATCACTTAAATTACAAACATCTTCTTCGTATATAGGAAAACGTCGATTCTTTATTTGGTCTGTTATTACTTCAGCAAGTTCAAAATATTCTGTTGGAAAAAAATTAAGAGAATCTAAATTATTTGAAAATTCTGAATTAGAAATATTTGAAGTCATAAACTTACAAATATTTTTTACAGGAAGTGCTTTGATGGCAAAGGTACTTACATTTTGATTTATAAAATATATTATTCCAGATGTTGTTGGATAGATAGATGTTGTGACAAATGTTACGGGTTGCGTGCTTGTAACATTACTATTTATTGTTAAGTTGTTTTCTTGTCCTAAATATTCGAATTTAAAATCAGGTGGTAATTCATCATCATCTGTAAAATCAGTATAGGGATCTTTATCTTTGTAAACAGCATTAGTTAAATTTATTGTTTCTTGAACCAACATATCTAGTGGATCTATTGTCATATTGTGAGCCTTTTAGAATTAGAATTAGAATTAGATTTAGATTTTGATTTTTTTACTATTGCAGAAATAGAAGCAGGAGTATGAGCAGGAATGGAAATGGGAGCGGCAGTAACAGATATGGACTGTGCGGCCTCCTTTAATGCTTTATGAAGGGACAAAAATTTTTTCAAGTGTGCTCTTTTAGTAATTCCACCCTCTAAAATTGATTTTTCTAAACTTTGTCTTTGTGGATAATTTTCCTCTAATTCATCAAACTCAATCAAAACATATTTTTCAATATCATGAATTTTGGCGGCCTCTTTTAATTTTG
This sequence comes from Oligoflexia bacterium, assembly GCA_015232015.1. Lineage (GTDB taxonomy): Bacteria > Bdellovibrionota > Bacteriovoracia > Bacteriovoracales > Bacteriovoracaceae > JADFZW01. Next base: position 22,190 of record JADGAM010000022.1, read on the forward strand.
TTGGTAATTTTGCCAGTAAAATACTTCTATGTACCTCTGATTTTGAAATACCTAAATCTGTTTCAATTTTACGTTCTGATGACCCAGTTGCTACTTGATAGTTATATATTCCATCTGCCTTATCAATGTAATGAAGTTCTTCTCTGGAAGAGTTTTCAGAAAATTGGATGGCCAATAACTCTTCTTTACTTTTTCCCTCTAAGATAAAGCAAGGAGCGCGCTCTTTATTTATTAATTTCATTGCTCGGAAACGACGTTCTCCACAAAGAAGAACAAATTTAGACCCTTCTCGATGAATTACTAATGGTTGGATTAATCCATTAACCTTAATATTTTCTGCTAACTCCTTAAGAGAACCTTCATTAAATTTTGTACGAACTTGTTCTCTTACAGTAATCTCAGATAACTTTACTTCACTTAATTCAGCTCCCTTTAATAATTTCTGATCATTATAGCGAATAAGATTTTGTAAAGATGAGCTGCTCTGAATGTTACTTAGAGTTGCTCTCTCTTTTTTAGTTTTTCTTGGTAAAAATGTTTTACTCATAATTATTAAAATTCCCCCTCTTAATTAAAGAATTAAAGAATTAAAGAATTAAAGCTTTAATGATTCCCAAAGTGCTTTAAAATCTTCAGCACCTTTTGAATTTTTTCCCATTAAAAATATTGGTTTTTGCATGGAAACCGATTCTTGAATTTGTACTAAATTTCTAATTACGGGAGTAGTTTGAAAATTTTGTGTTAACTCTTCTAAACGTTGACGTTCTATTTTTCTTCGAGGGTTTACCATCGATGGAATAATTGCAAACTCTAATTTTGGATTTTCTGTTTCTTTGATTATTTCAAAGGTGTCCATTAATTCCTCTAGTCCATCAATAGAATAATCTTGAGCTTGAGTAGGTACTAAAACCTTACTAGAACTCACCAGTGACATGATTAATTCATCCCCAAGCATTGGGGGAGTATCAATTACAATATAATCAAATTGATTTTCTATTTCTTGAAAGCGTACTTTTAATAATCGTTCTTTTCTACCAGCACATTTCCTTACTTCACTCTCTGAAAGAATTAAAAGTTTAGAGAGATTGGCCAAATGCCTTCCTGCTGGAATTAAAGAAAGATTTTTAAAAAAGTCACGGTCTCCTTCTACCGAAATTATTACTTCACTAATCTTTACGTCTCCAATCAACCATTCTGGAATTAGAGTTCTTTCGATATTAACACCAAATGTACTACTTAAATTTGCTTGAGAATCGAGGTCTATGGCCAATACTTTATGTCCTTGATTGGCCAAGTAACATGCCAATTGGTATGCTTGCATAGTCTTGCCAACGCCACCTTTATTATTAGCAATGGTGATTATTTCCATCCAGTTCCCCCTTGAATGTAATGTGTACTATACATATATGTAATATACATATATCAATATAAATATTTATTAATAATAACAATGATGTCTAGTTATTTTCAGCAGAATCTAAATAATGATAAGAATATGTTGAAAAGATATAAAAAAACATAAAAGTTGACTAATTAACAATAGAATAGCAATTTTATATAGTTTTATGTTTTATATTGATGCTTTTATTTTTGCTTGTGTTTTTTGCTTTCGCTTTTGCTTTATTGATGTTTATCAAAAAATAGAAGGAGTGAATTTATATGATTGAGCTTAAAGATATATTTAAAATGAATACTGAAATGGAAATAAAGTTGGATGATATTTCTGATAGTGAGGTAATTGAGCGGATAAAAGAACTAAAGCATGAATTAAGTGATCAAGTTACTATTCTCGGTCACCATTATCAGCAAGATGATATCATCGCCTTTGCAGATATCACCGGGGATTCATTAATACTTTCACAAGAGGCCGCAAAAATAAAAAAACCATATACTATATTTTGTGGCGTTCATTTTATGGCAGAAACCGCTGATATATTAGCAAAGAATAAAGAACAAAAAATTATTCTTCCAGACTTAGAGGCAGGATGCTCTATGGCGGACATGGCCCAAGTTGATGATGTAAGAGCAGCAATGAATTTGTTTAAAGATATTTTTAGCAATAGCAAAAAAAATAACAATAACAACAATAAAGAAAAAATAGTACCCATCACATATGTTAATTCATCAGCGGCCATCAAGGCCTTTGTAGGCGAACATGATGGGTATGTGTGTACATCTTCAAATGCTGAAAAAATTATTAAAGAGGCATTTAAAGTAGGTAAACGAGCATTTTTTTTACCTGATCAACATTTGGGTAGAAATACTTGCTATAAGTTAGGGATACCCCTTGAAGAGATGTATCTTTATGATCCTCATGAAAATCAGCAAAATCACCAAAATCACCACAACAACGATCTTCAAAAGCAAATATCTAAGGCCAAGGTAATTTTATGGAATGGATATTGTTCTGTTCATCAAGGTTTTTCAGTAGAACAAATTGAAAATGTTCGTAAAACCTCTCCTGAAACAAAGATTATAGTTCATCCTGAATGTCCATTTGACGTTGTAATGAAAAGCGATTTGGCAGGTTCAACTGCATATATTTGCAAGGTGATTGCTGAGGCCGCCAAAGGGACAAAATTTGCTGTAGGTACAGAGATAAATTTAGTAAATAGATTAGCTCAAAAATATAAAACGGAAAAAGAGATTAAATCACTTTCTCCTTATCAATGTATTTGTTCAACGATGTATAGAATAAAACCCAAAGCACTGCTTTCTGCGCTTCTTTCAATTAAAAATAAAAGACCAATAAATGTAATTAAAGTTGATGAGCAGATTAAAAAGATGGCATTAAAGGCCATAAATAGGATGCTTGCAATTTCATAATTTCACAATTTTATAGGGTTATAAATTTTAAAATTAAGGAGTATCACTATGAAAAAAATATATGCTGATTACAATGCCTCAACTCCACTTCATCCCGAAGTTATAAAATATTTACATCAACGTTTAGATTTAAACTTATGGGCCAATCCCAACTCTGCTCACCAATTGGGAAAAATGTTAATGACAGCTATCAATAAGTGTCGCTTAATTTGTTCGGAAATTTTAGGAATAGAGGCAGGAAATCTCATATTTACCTCCGGGGCCTCAGAGGGAATTGCAACTATTTTTCATGCGATATGTGCTAATAAAAATCTAGGAAGAAATCTAGAAAAAAATATCCTTGTTATTTCGGCCATTGAGCATCCTGCTGTAAAAGCAAGTGCTAATTATTATAAAAATTTTGGTTATAAAGTAATAGAGTGGCCAGTTAATTCTAATGGGGAAATAGAAATAGAATTTATTAAAAGTGATCTTGATAATATAAAAGATAAGATTGCACTTATAGCTGTGATGTATGCTAATAATGAATGTGGTGTGATTGAACCAATAGAAAACATTGGAGAATTTTGCCAGCAGCACGCTATTCCTTTTTTTTCAGATACAACTCAATATATTGCAAAAGAAGATTTTAATTTTAATAAACTACCAATTGATTTTGCAGTTTTATCCGCCCATAAATTTGCAGGACCTCTTGGTGTTGGAGCACTACTTGTAAAACCAGCATATAAAAATTTTATAAAGGAAAATGCTCTTATATTTGGAGGAGGCCAAGAATTTGCATTGCGTGCTGGAACTCAAAATTATCTTGGAATTGAGGCCATGTGTGTGGCCTTGTCTGCTTCGGTAGAGGAGAGTAGGCAAACAAAAAATTTATTTCATAAATTTAGATTACAATTTGAAAATGAGTTAACTAAAAAATATAAAAAAATAGTAATATTAGGAGGTGATGCCAATAGAAGGCTTTCGCAAACGACCCTGCTTTCATATCCTGGCATATACGGGCCTTTAATCCAACAAGAGCTAGAGAGCAAAAATATATTTGTGAGCACCTCAGCTGCTTGTTCTGAGCAAAAGGAAAAGCCATCACCATCATTGTCATCATCATTATCATCATTATCATCATTATCATCATCGTCGATACAATCAACTGCCAATACCATAGCAAATTTAATGGGTTTTTCTGATGATGTTGCTAGAGGAATGGTAAGAATTAGTTTAGGTGGAATAAAAGAAAATGAGATCGACGAAATTTACCAAAAAATATATTCTGAATTAGTATATTCGATTGATAAACTTTCTAAAATTGGAAGCTATTAAGTAGACCAGGTCTAGTAGCTATTATCTAAAAAAATATGGGCATTACAACAGAAGATCATAAAAAAATTCAATTTATTGCTAAGCTGGGCCGAGCATTGCACGCTTATGGTTCCAATGCACACAAGATTGAAAGTATTTTAAAAAAAGTTTCAAGTAATTTAGGCCTAGAAGCACAGTTTTTTTCAACACCAACGTCATTACTTGGCTCTTTTAAATTTGCTGATCATGAGTATGGAATTTTAGAAAGGTGTGCTCCCGGAAGTGTTCATTTACAAAAAATTTGCTTGATCAATGATACTGCAGATGCAGTTGCTCAAGGAGAAATTGGAATAGAAGAAGGGATTGAACAATTAGATTTTGCTCAAGTATTGCCGGAGCGCTATCCTTCTTGGATTATGCTAATTACCTTTGGCCTAGCATCGTTAGCAGTTAGTATTGTTCTGGGGGCCACTATTATTGATCTAATTCCTTCATTCATAATTGGTTTGCTGGTTGGTCTTATAACTATTCTTTCTGATAAATTTACAAAATTAGCACATCTTTCAGATATTGTTTGTGCTTTTATGGGCGCACTAATTACAGGAGTTGCCCACTATTTTTTTCCTTTGATTTCAGAAGAGATTGTATTATTTTCTGGTCTCATTTATTTGATGCCAGGATTATCTATCACTGTTGCTACTGTTGAATTGGCCACTCAAAATTATGTGGCCGGCAGTGCTCGCTTAGTGGGTGCGGCCATGAGTTTATTAAAAATATTTATTGGAGTGCTGGGAGGAACTGGAATAATATCAATTTATCTTTCACATTCTTCTGTAAATTCTTCTACAAATCACGCTCTTGCACTTTCACATTCATTACTGCAAGTATTATCTTTACCCATGCCAGACTGGTCACAATGGATAAGTATTTTCTTATCAGCAGTTTGTTTTACTATTTTATTTAAGGCCAATTTACAAGATATGTTTTGGATAGTTCTTGCTGCATTTTCAGTATCAATAGCATATAAGATTGGAAATTTTTATGGAGGAGTTCAATTGGCGGCCTTTCTTGGAGCACTAGCAGTTAGTTCTGGAAGTAATTTATTTGCAAGATTAGTAAAGCGACCTGTTTCTATTATTCAATTTCCAGGAATACTCTTTCTTGTTCCGGGTTTAGTAAGTTATCGGAGTTTAAATTTAATAGCTAAAGATCAAGATGTGATTTCCGGTGTTCACAGTGCAGTTTCAGTAGGAATAATTGCCATGATTATTGTTGGTGGACTGCTGTGTGGAAATATTTTAATTAACCCCAAAAGAGAGTTATAAACTCGCTGACCTAATGGCCTGTAAATAAATAAGTTCCCATTCCTACAGTTATAAAACTTCCTGGTGTCATTTTTTTTAAAAATTTTGGCCTAGCATTTGCAATTGATAAATTGTACTGATGTCAGAGATGGTCATTTTGGTTTTGGCCAAAACAAATATTTGTTTTATGGTTATCCAAAATTATTTTTATTGTTTTACTTTTTTTAATAACCATAACAATCTTAACTAATAAAAAGATTGTTATTAACAAACGGGAGTTCTACATGATTAGATTTTTACTGGCCCTATCTTTCTTGCTTCTTGCTTTTGAAACCTTCGCTGCTATTGTTCCTATCCGTCCTATTGGCAACATTGCTGATCACCTTCAATTATCAAAATTAGTTGAAAATAAACTTATTTTAGGAAAAGATTATCGTCGTGCTGATATGAAAGTTATCCCTAATGGAGTTAATCGTGATGTTGTTGTTCACTTAGTTTCAAAAGATGTTTATTCTTTCGAAACAGCAATCATGACTGTTAATAAATTAAACCAAGTTATTGCTGTAAAAAGAAATGCAATTGATCCTTCAATCCTTGCAGTACTTTTCCCAAGATGTCCAGATACAACAGTTGATGTTGTATATGCTACACCTTGTGATGATATTCCTACAGCAGTAGGTGGTGTAAATACTGCTTGTGATATTGCTACAGCTGCAGGTTATAAGTGTAAAACTCTTATTGGTAGCCAAGCTACACTTGCTGCTTATAAAAACTGGATGGCATGTCCAAACCTAAAAGGCTTTGGTAATATCGGTCACGGTAACACCAGTAGTATTCTTTTAGCTAATGGCCAAACTCTTCCACACACATACTTCAGTGGACTTGCGACTACTGCTCTTAACGGTTTAGTAGTTTATTATAATTCTTGTCAAGTTCATAACAACCCACTTGATCCAGCAATTATGCATTCAGGAGCTCGTACTTTTATTGGTGGAAATGTTAACCTAGGAATTGGAACTTCAGAAGAAGTTTTCAAATGCTTCTGGGATATGGCCACTGATAATCAAAGACAAATGGGTGCTGCTTTAACTTGGTGTGAACAAAATCATTATCCAACTACTGGCGCTCATGGAATTTCAGGTCAAACTAATTTCTTTAAAACCTTAATTATAAGACCACCAGTAATTCGTCCTATTCCAATAAATCCACGTGTAATAGGTGGATTATAATTAATAAAAATTAATTATTTTGTTGTTTTAAATTTTTAATAAAAAAAGTGCATCCATATTATAATTGTTATGGGTGCACTTTTTTTTTATTAGGGCCCTTAGGAGGAAAAATAGAATGAAAAAAAACTTTTTATTATTTTTTAATATTATATTTTTTTGTTTTTCTTTTATTGGATTCGAAGTAGGAGCATGGGAAGGAGATAGTGATGTGTCTGTGATTAATACAAATCAAAAACCAACTTTTAAAGATATATTTTTAGAAAAATGTATTAGAAATTCATTAAATGGATATAGAGAAGAGTTTACGAAAGAAATTGTAGAAACTATTGATACTCTTGATTGTTTTGGAGAAAAAATTCAAGAGATTGCAGGTATCGAACATTTGATTAATCTTAAAACTCTTTCTCTAGAAAATAACCAAATTAAAGATATTTCAGCATTAAAAGATTTATTTCATCTGGAAGAATTATCTTTGAGGAGTAATAAATTAGTAGATATTTCTCCTCTGAAAAAGCTGAAAAATTTAACTGTTTTAAGACTATGGGGAAACAATATTGAAGATATTTCTTCTCTTGACGAACTTTACAATTTACTTGAATTAAGTGCTTTTGATAATCAGATTAAAGACATTTCTCCTATTAAAAATTTACATAATTTAAATATTGTTAATCTTCGTAATAATAATATTAAAGATATTTCTGCTTTAAAAGGACTTGTTAATTTAAAAAAGTTGGCCCTCAATCATAACCAAATAAGTGACATTTCTGCTATATATGAGTCAGTGAATTTAAAAGAGTTAAATGTTTCTGAAAATAATATTGAAAATATAGATGCACTTAAAAATTTTAAAAATTTATTTTCTTTATCCTTAAGTTCTAATCGCATAAAAGATTTAAATGCTTTAGAAAATATGAAAGAGCTAAAATATTTGTGGTTAAATAATAATCAGATAGATTCAAATAATTTACGTTTCATTGAGTCTCTAACTTCTTTGGAAAATTTATATCTAGGTAATAATAAAATAGATGATATTACTTTTTTAAAGGGACTTACTTCACTTACTTTACTTCACCTAAGTAACAATTTCGTAACGGATCTTAATCCAATATCACAAATGCAAAGTTTATTTGAATTATGGATTGATAACAATTCGATTAAAGATTTTTCTGTATTAGAAAAAATTCCTAGCTTACAAACTGTTGTGGGCAAAGATTTACAACGATCCTTATGATTTGTTGTCTATGCGCTCTGGCCAGTTTATTCCCATTAGAACAACAGGATTTTGACTAATTTGATTACTCCATAAGATTTGCATTAACGTTAGACAGGAAAATTTGCTTGTTTTTATTTTCCTTACGTGCCCTTGTGATTCTTTTAAAATACTTTCTATCTCTTTTAATAGACAATCTAAAGAACAGTCAATTCCAAAATTATTCAGTCTATGGATAAAATGATCATCAATTTTTTGTGGATTATCCATTAACTGAGAGGCCTGAGAGTTAATGTAAATAATTTTAAATTTATTATCTATGATTGCAATGCCTAAGGGTAGTGTATCTATTATTTCCTCTACAAATTTAACAGCATTAGCTGTTAAAAGATGATGAGCATTGATAATAAATTTATTTTCATTTGTAACTTTAGCAATAATTTCATTTGAAAGTTCATTATCTCGAAATCGATACATTAATGTTCTTTTAATTAGCAACTTTTCAAGAGCTTTTTCTACGTTAATTAGTACTTCTTCTATATCAATAGGTTTTTTTAAAAAATTCATAGTTCCATCACGAAGTGCTTGGATGGCATCACTCTCATCACCGTGACCGGTAAGCACGATTGATTCAAAATCTGATGAAATTTCACGCATTTCATGTATTGCCTGAAGACCGTTTTTCTTCGGCATTTTAATATCAATTAAGACCACATCGATTTTCTTCTCTTTAAAAAGGTCAAGTGCTGCTATTCCATCAGACGCCATAAAAATATTCCAATCATCTTTTTCTTTTTTTAAAAAAAGTGCTACATAATTTTTTGCATCTTCTTCATCATCAACTATCATGATATTAGGTTTGAAAATAGTTTTTGTGTCTTCTGTAATTTTTTCTTTGGCCCTGCCCAAAGCAACTCTTATTTGAATTGGATCAATTGGTTTTTTAAAGTAATCTAATGCTCCATTTTGAATTGCAGATATTGCCAAGTTAGTATCCCCAAAAGCGGTAATAATTATGATTTTTATACTGGGAATGAGTTTCCTGGCGGTTTCCATTATTTCTAATCCAGAAATCCCAGGTAGCTTATAGTCTGTTATTAAAATATCTGGTTTTTCACTAAGCAGTTTAGCAAGAGCATCTTTACCATTTTCAGATGTTAGAGTTTGAAAGCCTTCTTCTCTAATAATTTGTGCCAAATAATCTAAAGCGATTTTTTCGTCCTCAACAATTAAAACTTTCAGATTTTTCATTGTTTCTTTCATTGTTTCTAATCCTTTTATTTTTAGTGAATAGGGATGTTTTTTCACTGGAAAACTAACATGTGATCACTAACATGTGATCACTAACATGTGATCAGTAACATGTGATCAGTATAGTTAACTGTTGTTCAACTTTATCATTTTTGTATCTTGCACATACTTTTCGTATTCAACAGCTCTACTTTCAAATATTTTTTCAGTCTTTATAATAACATCTGAAATTCGCCAAAGAGCAGTCTTTAAATTTTGTAAATCGGATGAAGTAAACTTTTTCTCAAGTGCATCGCAAGCGTATATGGCAATTGATAATGGATTTTGGATTTCATGGTTATAAGCGATAATCATCGCACTGACTGTCGCTAATTCTTTGATATTTACCATCTCTTTTGCAGCAGAAATAATGCCCAAATGTGTTTCAATTCGTTTGAGGGCCACAACAAAATCTACTGGTTTTGTTATATAGTCATTGGCACCAAGATTGAGTGCATTTGTTATATCCTCACTATCTGAATTTGCAGTTATCATAATTATAGGCAATTCTACTTGTGACCATTTTTTACGAATATTAATTAATAATTGAATGCCATCAATATCAGGCATTACAACATCTAAAAGTACAATATCTGGTTTAACGGCCTCTATAGTTTCAATACATGATTGAGCAGATGAAAGAGCATGGATTGAATATTTCTCTTCTAATATCATTATCAGTAACTCACGATCTACCGGACTATCATCAACGATCAAAACTTTACTTTTTGTTTCTTTTTTTATTTCATTTGAATTATTCACTTTGAGAACTCCAGGCCTTTAATTGCACTAATAATTTATCTAGTTGTATTTGCAAATCACTCATTCGCATACTAACACCTTCCATATCTTCTTGCTTTGCGGCCGCCTCCATTTCCATGATCAGATTTTTCATTTGTTCAGCACCCACATTGGATGTGGCGCCCTTAATCGAGTGGGTGATGATCTTTAGGTTTTTTATGTCCTTGGAATCTAAATGCGTTTGCAACGTTGTCATCATTAGAGGAATATCTTTCAAAAAGATAGCAACGATTTTCTTTGCAAAATCACGATTGCCCATCAATCTTCTAATCAAGTCTTTCGAATTAAAAATTGTCGGCATTGCTGTTTGTATGGGCATTTGTATTTGTGGTAATTCTGGGCCTAGCATTGTTGTGACAGTTGAAACTGTTGGAACAGTTGATTTTGCTCCACTTGGTTTTAACCATTTTTGTAATATGTATACTAGTTTATTCATCTCTATTGGCTTGGCCAAATAATCATTTAGTTCTTCATTCAAAAACATTGCTATATCGTTTTTCATAGCACTGGCGGTAGTTGCAATAATTGGAATTTTTTGATTAAGAATATTTTTAGATTTTCTAATCAAGCGAGTTGCCTCCAAACCATCCATTACTGGCATCTGAATGTCCATGAAAATAATGTCATAGGCCTTTTCTTCTAAAGCTCTAACCGCATCTGCTCCATTAGTAACAACATCTGTGCTTAATCCTAACTTTTCAAGAAGTAATAGAATAACCTCCTGATTGGTTATATTATCTTCAGCTACCAGTAGCTTTAAATTCTTTGAAAAAGTTATTTTTCCTGATTGGATTGCTCTTAAATTAATATCCTCTTCATTTTTGATTTCGACTATATTTTCCAATTCTATGGATCTTTTAAATTTAATAGTGAACCAAAATTCTGAACCTTGTCCCTCTATGGAGTTAACTCCAATTTGGCCACCCATCATTTCTACTAACTTTTTCGATATGGCCAATCCTAGGCCAGTTCCTCCAAATTTTCTTGTAATTGATGAATCGGCCTGAGAAAATGACTTAAAAAGAACATCAATCTTCTTTTTCGAAATACCGATACCGGTATCACTAACAGAAAAATGAATAACTATATTATTTTCTGAATTGTTTTCTGATTCAAGAATAGCGTGTACGGTTATCCTTCCTTCAGAGGTAAATTTAATGGCATTTCCTATTAAATTAATAATGATTTGTCTTAAACGGTTACAGTCACCCTGTAAATATTTTGGAATTTGGGGATCAATATTACAAGTTAGTGCTAATCCTTTTTTTGCCGTCTCTAATTCAAATATTTTTTCAAATGTTTCCATCAGTTCTTTAAAATCGAAATTTAAAGACTCGAATTCAATTTTGCCCGCCTCAATTTTTGAATAGTCCAATAAATCGTTTAGTAGTGCTAGCAGATTTTTTGCACTGAAATTGATGATATCTGCATATTTTTTTTGGGTAGTATCCAATTTTGTATCAAGCAAGGCACCTGACATAGTTAGTATTCCATTCATAGGAGTACGAATTTCATGGCCCATTTGGGAGAGAAACTCACTTTTTGCCTTATTCGCTGAATTTGCCGCATTTCTGGCATCAACAAGCTCACTAATGTCGACAAACGACTCTATTAAACATTTTCTTTCTGCTAGAAATATAGGAGTGACAGTTTTCAAAACAGGGATTTCTTTTCCATCATTTCGCAAGAGGATCTTTTGTAAATTTTTGATTTCAAGATCCTTATCAAGAACGGGACAGTTACCATTAAAGTAGGGACATACAAAGACATGACATTTATGTCCTATTATTTCTTCCATTGGCAGATTTATCATGTTAGCTGCTGCTGGATTAATCTCTAAAATTTGTCGAGATTCAACATCGATAATCATTATTCCAGTATTGATAGAACGAAGAATTGCTTTCGTATCCTCTTTAGTAAACAAGTCAATGTTTTCTAATACCATACCTGCTACTCTTATTATGTTTGTTATTTATTTACACATGTTAAAAAATACTACTTTTTATCTTTTTATGTAAATGTGAACTGTTAATTTAGAGTATACAGTAGTTAGTTTAACATGATTTTTATTAACATCAATTAAACCACGACTTATATTTCATTTCGAACTATATTTTTTCATGTTATATTTTAGATAAATAAATAATGATAATATAAAAAAAACTGATAAAACTTATTAACTAAAATTTTGAGAGTAATGTATATACTAGTGATGTATATGCTATGAAATTAAAAAAAATTAAGTGGACATTAAGTGAATGTAAAAGTATTACATATTGACTGTAACAAAATGATCAGAGAAGTTTTCCGTCTTAAATTGGAGATGACATTAGATTGCAAAGTATTTGGTGTTTCATCTCTATCTCAAGCAATAGATTATCTCAATTACAATAATGATGTGGCCATTATAATTAGTGCTCACCATCTGCCAGATGCTACAAGCGATAAACTTTATAGTTATCTCAAAAAAGAAAAACCACATATAACCTTTATTTTAAATAGTATAAGCAGACAGGAATTTATTAATATCCAGGCATTTCATAATTTTCGTTTTGATCAATCTGGCACCTCTAACCCGCCTTCTGACGAAGTGATTTTTAACTCTAGTGGAGAGGAAAACATTCTTGAAAATGTAATTAAAATAGTTATAGGAAAAATAAAGTGTATTCAAGAAAATAATACATTAGTTACAAGGGAAAGAGATCAAAATGATCTCATAAAAGAATATTGTAAAGTAGGGATCCAATATTTTCTACGCTCCAATGTTTGTAGTTGCGACGTTTTTATTCGTTTAGGAGATAATAAATTAATCAAAATTATTAATAAAAAAGAGTTATATGATGGAATTACTATTTCGAAATATATAAAAAAGGATATTGGATATCTTTATATTCCAATTGCTGAGGCGGAGTTTTTTGCTGAAGACTACGAAAAAAATTTGAATTTTTTTTTGAAAGACAATACTCTCGATATAGAAAAGAAAATAGATCTTCAAGCAGAAGCGTTTTTATATTCTCAAGAACGTGCTCGCTCGATTGGTATCGATGAAAAAGTTGTGGAACAAGTAAATGCCTGTACAAGCTCTGTAGTGGAAGTTGTAAGTAAAAATAAAAATCTTTTCTCTTTAATCCAAAGTATGCTCAAAAAAGGAAATTATCAATCAGAACACAGTCTTCTTATAGCATATATTTGCGGCAACATGGCCTTGAATATGAGTTGGACAAGTGAATCAACAATTCAAAAAATGGGATTAGCAGCGATATTACACGATGTACTTTTAACTCAAGATGAACTTGCAAAAATTTCGAACATCAATAGTAATGATTTTAAAAAACTCGATTATAAAAATCGTAAAATTGTATTGGATCATCCCTTTAAAATTGCCCATATTGTTGATCAAGAGAAGAATATGCTTTCAGATGTTAATGAAATCATTCTTACTCATCACGAACTTCCAGACGGTAGTGGTTTCCCTCGTGGCCTTTCATCTTTGAAGATATCTCAATTATCATGCATTTTTATTATTGCTGAAGATTTTGTAAATAATATATATTTTAATAAGTTTAATACTGAATTAATTAAAAAAATTGCAGTTGAATTTAAAGAAAAATATAGCAAAGGTAATTTTCGAAGGCCATTAGAAGGTTTTTTGAAAAGCTTTTCAATAACATAATATAGCTAAACGGTTCAAGATTAAACAGCAGGTATGTACTTTTTCCTCTTCTAGTATTTAAGAATGGGAACTTACAGGATCAGAATTAAATGTCTAATGTCTAATGTCTACAGATAAAGATTATAATACTCAGAATAACCTGGTTGTCCAGGATAGCTACTAGGTTCAGAGGTGTGGCCACTACCATTGTCGGTTCCTTCATGAGTATAATCGTTATTCCCATGATCCTCATTATTATTATTTCTCTGATTGCAACTTTGAAGACAAACATTATATTCATTTTCACAGTGACTTATTTCATGTGCGGGTAGATTTTGACCGTGTCCTAGACACTGCTGATATTCGTCAGTACATTGGCCAGGGGTTGCAGCGTAAGACGTTTTTAACAAAACTAAAAATGTGAATAATACAAATACTGATAGTGTTTTCATAAATGCTCTAGCTCCTTTTTTGCAGTTAGATGAGATTATTAAAATGTAAATAAAGAAAAACTTTTATAGTATTTTATTTCTTCTTTGTCCAAGGAGGTTTTTAGGAAAAAAATGTGATTAGGAGGTATTCACTTTATTTTAAAAGTTTTTTAATAACATGGGGAGAGTGGCATTGGGAGAGTGACAACAAAAAGGGGCACGCTCAATATCTTAGGGAAAAATTAATTTTATTTAGTTTAGATATTATGATTTCAGATGCTAAGATAGTCTGAATCTGATCTCCGATCTGAGATCAGATTCAGAAATCCCAATGGCCTCCGCTTACGAAATCGTCAAGGGCCTTCAGTCTGGCGCTTCAGCGCCAGATGAGCTCCGCTCCCCCTTGACTATTTCTTCGCTTCGGCCCTCCTGTCAATAAAAAGAGTTGCCGAAGGCAACTCTCATTTACTAAAAACCAGGAGGTTTCCAGTGGTCAAATCAAATTTTCAAGTGCTTAATCTCTCAATTAGTTTTTATCGCAAATGTGCTGCCATCAAAATGCAACATCATTTAAAGGATCAGTTGCTTAGAAGTTCCTCTAGTATCGCTCTCAACATAGGCGAAGGAAATGCCAAATCTAGCTCTAAAGATCGCAAGAAATTCTTTCAAATTGCTTACGCTTCTCTCAAAGAAAGTCTTGTCGCCCTCGAGCTAGCTGAAATCCACGATCTTGAACTTTTTAATCTCGGAGATCATATTGGAGGTTCACTCTATAAATTGATTAAAAAATAAATCTTAAATGGGGAATAACATCCCCATTTAATTTACTATCTTATGAATTTACAAAATTTGCTTTTATCGTAGTCGAGAGAGAAGGGATATGATTATTTTTTTTGTATCTGTCTATGATGAAGGTGAATAGAGCTAAATTATTCTTTTTCAAAGTTAAATACAAACCAAGCCAGAAGTTAGAATTACGACACCCATCTAATGATTTATGACTGATAATAACTTTTCTTTTTATAACTTTTTCTTTGATATCTGACTCACATTGGTTATTTTCTATAGGAATATTGGGGCATTTTAAAAAATACAGTAGGCCTTTCTTTCTCTTGA
>JADGAM010000230.1 GCA_015232015.1 Oligoflexia bacterium
CATCGCTGAAAAATATGAGAGTTTATATAAAACAACACTTCTCGTATGAATACATGATAATGGCCTCTCCGCTGATAAAAGAAATTGTTGATATCGATCTTTTAGAAAAAAATCTCAAAACCAACACATATTCAAATATCATCCAGTCATTTATTGTTAGACAGATGTTGCCTTTAGCACTGCTTGAAAATTCATATCAATTAAAATTTTAGATATTTTTTTATTCATATTATCTATTGTGTTATCCTGGAGTATGTTAACTTTATTTTTTCTAGGTAGAGGGTTTATTTTATCATGTATTCATACGAGAAGTGTTGTTTTATATAAACTCTCATATTTTTCAGCGATGTTAGACCAATCATAGTTTATAATTTCACTCTTGATAGTATTTCGTATTTTGTTATTTAAATTTTCATTCTTAATTATTTGTTCAATATTATGTGCCATTTTTTCAATATCTCCAACCTTTGATACTAATCCATTATGTTCGTGAATTACAATATCACGACATCCTGGAGCATCCGTACTAATAACAGGTAATTCTGCGGCCATGGCCTCAATGAGAACCATTCCAAATGTTTCCAACAATGAAGGCATTACAAAAATATCATGAGCAAGATATGTTAGGATTAAATCATGAGATGGGGCAGAGAATTTTATTTTGATACCATTTGAAGCAGTATCTGGTTTTGCCGTTTTCATATCAGTGAGATCAAAGTTTGCTAATAATTTTGAGATTTCATTTTTTGTCGGATCTAATAACAATATAGAATTGCCAACATGTGTATTTTGAATTAGTGGTTCAATATGATGACATTTTTCTCCAACCACCAGCCACTTAAACTCAATATTTCTTTGTGACAAAGCTGATGCTATTTGAGGTATTAGTTCGTATCCTTTTTTGATGTGATAACGGCCGACTGTTAGTAATAATGTTTGATTATCCTTAATTTTTAATTTGCTTCTTAGTAATTTTTTTATTTTTTGTTTATCAAAAGCACGAAATGTTGATAGATCAATTCCGTTTGGAATTTCTATAATGTTTTCCCTTGTTGCTCCTAATTCTATATAACAGTCAGTAACGGTTGGAGTTAGTGCTACCAGCTTAGTCATTTTCTTTACTGTAGTTGCAATTTTTTTTTCCAGCTTGGGATTGAGTCTTAATCCATAATTAATAGAAGCTTCCTTTTGAATATCGTCTCCATGACATCGTAAAATTACTGGTACGATTTTGGAGAGATGTTTTGCCACATAACCTGCAGGGTATGCTCCAATCACTTGCCAAAGGTCATAACGATGCAATAGTTGTTGTATAAAAAGATATAGTTGGATTAGTATAGGAACATTATTTGCCAAAAAATATTCACAAATTAAAATTGGACGAACTTGGAAATTATAATTTAAATTAGCATTAATAAATTTCTTATAAGATTTATAGGGTAAGTAAAAATGTACCTGATGTCCTCTCTCAACCAAACTATTCATAGTATTGAAGGCAAAAATTTGTGCTCCACCAATGTGAGGAAGGGCGCTATAGGCAAGAAATGCAATTTTCATTGATTGTCACTCTGGAAAAAATCAAAAATTTTATTAACGACATATTCGATCTCTTGATTTGAAAGCCCTTCGTAAATGGGCAGTGCTAAGGATGTCTGAGAACAGATTTCTGCCATTGGGAAATCCCCTATCGCATAATTGTAATTCGCTAAGCATTCTTGTAGATGCATAGGGAGGGGATAATATATTTCACTCTCGATGTCATTAAGAGATAGAAATTTTTTTAGTTCGTCTCTTTTTTTTGTTTTTATTACATATTGGTTATAAACGTGCTTAGAGTCACAAGAATATTTTGTTGGAAGTTTAATTTTTAAAGTATATTCAGTCCCTTTTTTTTGACCATAATCTTTAAAAAATGACTCATATATTGCTGCATGTTCTATTCTTTTTTGAATATATGAGTCCAAGTGTTTTAGCTTAACATTCAAAAAAGATGCCTGCAAAGCATCCATGCGAAAATTACCGCCAACAAATTTATGGTAATATTTAGGAGAAGCTCCATGGTTTCTAATTTTTTTCATCTTGTGAAAAATTTCTTCGTTGTTTGTTGAAACTAGGCCTGCATCTCCCAATGCTCCTAAATTTTTTGATGGAAAAAAAGAAAAGCAACCAATATCTCCTATTCCTCCTGCTTTGTGACCTAAAAATGTTGATTCGATTGATTGCGCAGCATCTTCGACAATACTTAAATTATAATTTTGGGCCAGAGAGCATATTTTTTTCATATCACAACATTGACCAAATAGATGAACAACGATAATGGCCTTTGTTTTAGAGGTTATTTTTTTTTCAATAAGGTCAGGGTCAACATTGAAGGTGTTGGGATCGATATCGACAAAGATAGGTGTTGCTCCCATTCTGAGAATGGCACCAACTGTTGCAAAAAAAGTATATGGTGTTGTGATGATTTCATCACCGGCCTTTAGACCCAAGGCCATCAATGCCAACAACAGAGCATCAGTTCCAGAAGATACGCCGAGTGCAAACTGACAATCAGTGTGAGAAGTTATGTTTGATTCAAATGTCTCTAATTCTTCTCCTAAAATAAAACGTTGGCCGTTTAAAACACGTTCAAAGGCCATGAGGAATTCTTTTTTTAGAGGTCCATTTTGTCTATGGAGGTCAAGTAACGGGACTTTCATTTTTGACATCCCCAAAATTAGATTTAAATTTTCTGTATTATTAAAAAAATATTGTGTATAAAAGTGAAGGGTTGTTCTTTCCAAAAAACTCTTCAATACATTAGTGGAGTTTACTTTGAAAAGTGGTAGTAGAAAATAATAAAATAATTATTGTATATTAAAATTAGCCAGAGATATGAGTAAAAATTTTGCGTTATTAGGAGCAGCGGGATATATCGCCCCTAGGCATTTCAGGGCAATAAAAGAAACTGGAAACAATCTTGTTGCTATCTTTGATCCTAATGACTCTGTCGGCGTAATTGATCAATATTTCATGAATGCTTGTTACTTTAAGGAATTCGAACGTTTTGATAGACATATTGAAAAGTTGAGAAGAAGTAGAGATCATTCCAAGATTGATTATGTGAGTATTTGTAGTCCCAACTACCTTCACGATGCTCATGTACGTTTTGCATTAAGAGTAGATGCGGAAGCAATTTGTGAAAAACCACTCGTTTTAAATCCATGGAATATTGATTCTTTAGTCAACATGGAAAAGGAATTGGGCAAGAAAGTAAATGCAATTTTGCAGTTGCGACTGCATCCCAGTATTGCAACACTAAAATCAACAATAGATCAGTGTAAAAAGGAGAACAATAGGCGATACAATGTTGACCTTACATACATAACTACCAGGGGAATGTGGTATCTTTATTCATGGAAGGGAGATCCAGAAAAATCAGGGGGTGTTATTGCCAACATTGGAATACATTTTTTTGACATGTTGGTATGGATTTTTGGAAAAATCAAAACAAGTAGAACTCATTTGCT
Organism: Oligoflexia bacterium; assembly: GCA_015232015.1. Lineage (GTDB taxonomy): Bacteria > Bdellovibrionota > Bacteriovoracia > Bacteriovoracales > Bacteriovoracaceae > JADFZW01. Next base: position 3,510 of record JADGAM010000230.1, read on the forward strand.
GAATAATACGAAGGCATCCGGTGTTCTGGAGTTGGAAAAAGCAACAGTTCGCTGGTATCTATCAATCGATTTTCTCGATTTCAATAAAGTTAAAAGAGACAAAGAGGATTTTTCAACAACTTATAGATCTATAAAAGTTGATGGAAAAGAAATGGAGTTTTCCAATGGGTTTACTGATCTACACACAATTAGCTACCGAGATATATTAAAAGGGAATGGGTTTGGACTAGAGGACGCACGCTTAGGGGTAGAAGCGTCTTATGCTATTCGAAATTCTCTAATATCTGATACATTAGATGACTGTCATCCTTTTCTAAAAAATGGAATGGAATAAACAAAATATGGATAGCAAAATATTTGATGGTAAAAGCGGCGGGGATGGAGTGAGATATGTCTGCTAACGTATATTTTTCTTCTACCTGTTTTGAAGGTAATTTCTTTAATACTTCACCAAGCTTGCATATGCTTCACAAAGAGCTGGAATGCAAAAATATAGAGTTAAGCGGAGGAAGTAAATATTTAGCAAAAGAGGATATAATAAAATTTTTGCATATCTTAAAACAAGAAAATTATAATTTTCTTATACATAACTATTTTCCTCCACCCAAAGAAAATTTTATTCTAAATTTTGCTGCTGATAAAAACATGGGATTTCATAATGCCATGTTTTTATTTGTTGAAGCATTAGAAATGTGTGCATTGTTTAATGTTCCGTATTACTCTTTTCATCCTGGATATCTTGCCAACAACGGGAAAGAAAGCGATGATGGACAATTTTGTTTTACAAAGACTTCATTGCGTGATTACAGCGAAGCAAACAAAATATTTATCCAAAACGTACAAGAAATGCATAGCATTTCAAAGAGATATTCCGTTGCTCTTGCAATTGAAAATCTTTTTATTAACCCACAAGGCATAAAGACCTCACTCAATAATAACTTCGAAGAATTAGACCAACTACTATCTTGCCTACCTGACGATGTTGGGGTTCTTCTTGACTTGGGACACTTAAACGTTTCATCTCATTTTTTAAAATTTAACAAATATACATACATTGAAAATTTGATAACTAAATATAGAGATCGAATTTACGAATTGCATTTATCTGAAAACGATGGGATCATGGATCAACATCTTCTTCTTGAAAATGACAGTTGGCAAATTGAGATACTCTCTTTTTTTGCTGATTGTAAAGGATTTCAAAAAAAAGGATTAAATGTTACTGTGGAGTCGCGAAGGATACCTATTGCAAAGATGAATGAACTTTATTTTTGCATCAGAAACAATTTGACCAAGAAATGTTACATTGAAGTATAAGGACGATAAGATGACTAAACAACTCAAAAAGATGATTGTGAATGAGAATGCGACAATAATGGATGCATTGGACTGCTGTCTCTCTGGTGCTAAAAAAGTTTGTTTTTGTGTTGATAACAAAGGAAAATTTCTTGGTCTAATGACTGAAGGGGATTTTTTACGTTTTTTCCGTAATAATGGAAATATTCACGATAAGGTCATAGAGTATATAAATCGTGATCCAGTTTTGGCCTACGAAAGTATCCCAGTCCAAGAATCCAAAAAGCTTCTTAACCGTGTTGTACAAATACTTCCACAATTAAATTCTCAAGGTGAGTTGGTTGGGTATATAGACACTTCCTCTAATGAATATGGATTTATAAATATTAAAAACAAATCTGTCACCGTTTTGGGTTTGGGATATGTCGGTCTCACTATGGGTTTGGTTATGGCAGATGTATCCTTTCAAGTAAAGGGTGTAGATATCAACAAAAAATTGATTGATAGATTAAAAAACAAACAGGCAACTTTTTATGAAAATGGCATTAATGATTACATTAATAAATATATAGGAAAAAGGTTTAATATCTACGATAGAATCGAAGATGCTGTCAGTGATATATACATTATTACTGTTGGTACTCCGGTAGACTCTGTTTCAAAAGAACCCAAGCTCGCTTCTATTATTGATGTAGCTCGGACCATAGGCAAGGTTTTGACGAAAGACAATTTGGTAATTCTTCGCTCTACAGTTGTAGTTGGCACTACTCGCAATATTGTAATTCCTGAATTAGAGAAAGCATCTAATCTGAAGGCCGGGCAAGATTTTTATGTGGCATTTTGCCCTGAAAGGACTGCAGAAGGGCGAGCATTACGTGAATTGAGAGAGCTTCCTCAGATTGTTGGTGGATATGACGAAAAAAGTCTCGAAATGGCTACAAGATTATTTAATGAATATACTCCGACAGTTGTGCGTACAAGTAATTTGGAGACCGCTGAATTTTGTAAACTAGTGGATAATTGCTATCGAGATGTACAATTTGCTTTCGCAAATCAAATTGCAGAAGTTACTGAGAAGATAGGGATAAATGTTCATGACGTCATTAGTGCAGTAAATCTCAATTATGACAGGAACAGAATTTCCAAACCTTCGCCTGGCGTAGCTGGCCCTTGTCTTGTAAAAGATCCATATCTACTAAATTCAATTTTTAAACAATATGGATTATCTGCTGATTTAATGTTATCAGCTCGTAAGATTAACGAACATAGTGCTATAAATATCGTTTATAAAGCAGATGGATATTTAAAGAAAGTGAACAAAACGATAAAAAATGCACGTGTTTTTATTGTAGGTTTTGCATTTAAAGGTGAACCAGAAACTTCTGATTTGCGCGACTCGACAACATTGTTTTTTTTACAAGAGTTAAAAAAATACACATCAAATATTATTGGTTACGATCCTGTTGCGTTCGAAGCAGAACTAGAAGGACTTGATATTGAGGTAACAACAGATGTAGAAAGGGGATTCAAAGATGCGGATGTGGTTTTTGTCATGAACAATCATCGTTCATATCAACATTGGGAAATTGACAAATATATCAAAACTATGAATCGTCCAGGCCTAATCTATGATGGATGGTATTTGTTTGCAAAAAGAAATCAGTATTTAATTGAGAATAATATTTTATACGCTAGTGTTGGCGTAAGTCCTGTTTAATTAAGATTAATAAAGCAAATGCAACGAAATTAAAAACAATTAGAGGTTAAAATATATATGTCTAAAATATTGGTTACAGGTGGCACAGGTTTTATTGGCGCAGCTCTGGTCAAGCATTTGTTGAACAAAGGACATGATGTTCGAA
>JADGAM010000231.1 GCA_015232015.1 Oligoflexia bacterium
ATTTCAATTAGTAGTTGAGAAAGAGCTTCAGTAATTTGTGAATATTCATTAAGTCTTTCTTTTAAAAGGTTTAATTCCTTTTTTAAATTTTCATTTATTAGTTGTTCTTCTTGTAATGCTTTTAATTGTTTTTGAATATTAGTTGCTAGTATTTGTTTTTTTAAAAGATATTCTAATGATTCTGATTCCTTTGCTTTATTGTTTAAGGTGATATCTTCATAATCATCAGGCAGAGAGGTATTTTCTAAATTATTTATTATATGGGTTCTAAATAATTTATTAAGATTTTCTTTCTTTTTTGTTAGACGAGAATTGGCATCCATTAACATATTATTTGTAGTAGTTATGTTTTCATCAATCTTTTTAATTTTATCAATATGCTGTAAATAAGCTTCATTTTTGCTATTTAATTCTTTTTCAAGTTTATTAATGTCTGCTTTTATTTTTAAAATTGCATTTGATTTATTTTTTGTTAAATTTTTTTTATATATTGTACTTACTGAGGCGAAGGAATCTACTGGGAAAAATATTATTTCTATAAAGAAAAGTATTGATATAAACAACAAAGGAAAAAATATTTTTCCTTGTTTATTTTCCTGTTTATTAGAGCTTATCAAAGCAATCATATTTTTTATATTCAATAGTTATTATAATAAGAAGACATAAGATAAGAAGAAAAACTATTCCGATATACGAAGGGTGACTAAAAAATAAACTAATTATACCAATTAATAAATTAATTATTATTATACCAGGAACAATACTTTTTATCCCTATATGAGACCTTCGCTGATAAATCTCTAGGAGATAAAATAATTTTTTATTAGGAGTCATAAAGATGAAATAGGATAAAGGCCATAATATGAGTATTAATATTAAAATAAATTTTCCGCCCCATTTTTTCATTAAGATGACTATACTTTTATCGTATTTATCATTTGTTTTATAACGAGTTTTAATAGGTGTTGTAGAAATGTTGCCATTTTTAAATAAATGATCGATATACTTTTTAATAAGACCCGTTGAGGCAATCGATAAATCTGGCTCAAGAACAACTTTTAAACCATAAAAATTATTATCAAGCTCACTAGTTACTATTGTAGGAAGATTTAGTTCATTAAATGATTTTCTTACAGCATTATTTAAATTTTCTTTATCTTGTACATAAATTTTAACAATGCCTGGAAGTTTTGCTAAATATTTTTGGGCCAAACTAATATTTTTTTCTTCTTGAAAAATAACATAAAAATATGGATAAAAAAGATCTTCGCCATAATATTGCCAAAATTTTTTTTGTAAATAATCTCCTTGATATCCTATGAGAAATAAGAGTGATGAAGTTAGAAGAAATATTATTCCACGTATAGGATATTGTTTGATTGCTTTTAAAAAACAATTTAAATAAAACATGAATGTCCTATGTGAATAATGCGACCATTATCTAATTCAATAATTTTACCATTAAAATCCTTAACTAAATCTTTGTTATGAGATGCCCAAATAAAAGTAAGTCCATTTTTTTCATTATAGTGATTTAAAATTTCATATAATTTTATAGTGTTTGTTTTATCAAGTGCACTAGTTGGTTCATCGGCCAACAAGATTTTTGGTCTTGTAAGAAGAGATCTTATGATTGCAATTTTTTGTTTCATACCTTCATTAGAGCAACTGATTTTTAAATGCAGTCTATCTTTTATACCAAATAATTTACTTAAATTAATCATATCCTCATCAAATTCATTTTTGTCTTTATATACTTTAGGATCATAAGACATCCATAAATTATTTTCTAAGCTCCAATCATTAACTAATCTAAAATCTTGGAATATTAGAGAGACAAAATTTGACCAATTATGGTGCATAATACTTGGCCCAATAATTTTTCCTTCAGAAGGGCGTACAATTCCAGTCAGTAATTTTAAAAATGTAGTTTTTCCTGCTCCCGAATGTCCAATAAGAAAGATTTTTTCTTGGGGATTTATTACTAAGCTAATTGACTTTAAAACCTTGTTGTTTGTATATTGAACACTTAAATCTTCAAGCAAATAGAGGTAATTGACAGAATAGTTTCGATCTACTTTTATAGTCGAGGAACGTACTCCCACTTTGGGAATTACGTTACTGGAAAGATTTCTGTTGTTAAACGTATGCCTGTTATCAAATGGCATAGGCCTTGTTTTCCTAAATAATTTAATAATTAAAATTAAAATTTAAATGATGGAAAATTATCTCTATATTTTGATTCTAGCTTAAAATATATTTTTTGCTAGAGATTAGTTGTTTTTTAAATTGGATTTTTATGAGGTAAAGAAATAAAAAAATTGTTTAGGATAGTTTGTTTTTTTTCTTTTTCTTAGCTTTGCTGGTGTAAGCAAATATTCTGTCTAGGATAATTTTAGCTTCTCTTCGTAGCTCATGCTCGTGAACAAATCGATAAAAATTTTCAATATCTTGAGAATGCCTGAAATTTTTAAGCCCCCGCACATTCTCATTTTCTATTTCAATCATTTTAGGATTAATATTTACTTGGATAATTTCTTTCATATATTATATCTCCATATTTAAATTTAATTAATATTATAATATTTTATCATGATTTTTTTATAAAATCACTCATGTCGTGATGGTGAAGCTTATTGTATAGGGTTTTTACAGTTATTCCTAGTGCTTTAGCGGTTTGTGATTTGTTACCTTCGAGTTTTTGTAGCGTCATAGTAATATATTTTTTTTCTAGAGAGTCCAATGTTTGAATTACAAATGCTTCAAATTCTTCATTATGGCCAGTTACAGAGGGATCGATCATGTGTTTTGGTCTAATATGATCTGGTAAGTGCGATGCATTTATTGTATTGATGTCGGTCATTACTGTAGCGCAGTTTAAAGTTTTCCAAAGCTCTTTAATATTACTAGGCCATGCATATGCTTTCAAAATATTTATTGCCTCTTCATTCATTTTGTAAACTTTAGATTGATTTGATTTATTGTTGAAATAATATTCAACAAGTTGAGGTATATCCTCATTACGTTCGTTTAAAGTTGGTAGGTCAATTTGAAGATAATTTAATTCATGAAAAAGTTGTTTTGACAATTTTCCTTTTTGAATAAGATCATTAACTTTTTGATTTGTAGTAATAATTATTCGAATACCTGTCCTATTTTGTAGTAAATTAAGTAATTCAAGTTGATAAGTTAACGGTAAGTTTTGAATATTTTTCAAAATTATTGTGCCATGATTTTTGATTAGAGAAATTGCCTCATATAGAGGAGATTCTTCTATTACATTGATAGATATTGCAAAAGAAGCAGCAGTATTTCTTAAATTAATTAATTCTTTTAGTTTATGACAATCGACAAGAATTAATTTTTCCTTATCTATTTTACTTTTATTATAAATATAATATGCAAGTGAAGTTTTACCTGTTCCGATATTACCATTTATAAGAATATTACTTCTTGTTTTAGCAATTTTTTCCGCCAAATATAATGTTTTTTTAAAGCAGTTAGAATTACCTACTAGATTGGCCTGAGATGAATTGCTGACATCTTCAATAGGGGAAGATATTTTTTTATAGAAAGATAAATTGTTTGTATTTATTGGAGATGAAGATCTGGATTCATTATCTAATTTTTTAGTTAATACTTCATTTAAGTGTTTGGATGCTAAATACATTTGAAGATTGATAAGAGGTTTTTTTATTTCATTTAAAATATTTTGAATCATACTTAAATGATTAAAATCGTATTTTGTTTCTGTACTGGAGGATTGAAGATTAATTGTGGCCAAAACCTGATTATTAACCACAATAGGTACACAGAGTTCAGCGATTATTTTGTATGAATTGTTATAATGAGATTCATTATAAAGAGGATCACGAAGTAAGAGGTTAGAGTAATAAGCGTGTTTAGTTTTTACAACATGTCCAATAATTCCTTCTCCTGATTTGATTTTATGAGAAGTAGTATTGTTAATAGATGTACCGTTAAGAGATATTAATTCTACTGATTCATCAGAATTTATTTTATAAATAGAAATTTGTTTTTCATTAGTAAATTCTTTAATGAATTTACATAATTCTTTAAGGAATAGTTGTTCCTCTAGAGATGAATAAAGAATGGACAACAATTTTTGAATATCATTAGGTGTATAGAATAAAAGACCATTCATTGTATAACTCCTAAACGTTTTTAAGGTTACTGTTTTTAACAATATATTCTTCTTGGACAATTTCACTCTGAAAAACTTAAGTTGAATTAATTGTTGACGCAATTATATCACTAACTGAAAAATTTACAATAGAAATTTTTGCAGTGTTTAAAGATTAGACAATGGTAAAGTGATTGAATGAAAAAATAATTAGTTAGACCATCTAGGAGATGTGCAATTTCCAATATTGTGTGTGATGGCCCCAATAATTTCACCATCTCTATCCATAATGTATAAATCTTGGACAATGGTTTTCTTGGTTATATTTCTTTTTGAACTAAAAACTATAAATTGATTATCGCTGGAGAATGATGGTTCTTCACAAGAACCAAAATTTTTTGTTAGTCTATGTAACACTTTACCCTCGGTATCTATTCTAAAAATATCAAAATTATTATCAACCCAGGATGAAAAAACTATCTCTTTTCCATCTGGTGAAAATCTTGGGGTAGCATGAAATTCTCCTACGTAACTTACTCTTTTAACATCTTTTTCTAATCCACTTGGATCACAGATGTAGATCATGGCATGTCCTGCTCTACCTGAAAGAAAGGTCATTAATTTACCATCATGAGATGTCGATGGATCAACATCTTCGCTAGGATGCTTTGTAATTTGTCGCAAATTTTTTGTTTTAATATTCATGATAAAAATATCTGCATTTCCATGCTTAGTAAGTGTTAGTGCTATGTTTTCTCCATCTGGCAAGAAAACTGCTCCAGAGTTAATACCATCAAAAGTGGATATTGGCCTAGTGTTTTGACTTTTTAAATCTAGAAGATATAAATCAATATTTTTCTTTTTGCCTTTTATGTTTTTTATAAGACTATAAAGAATAAGATTTTTATCTTTAGATATCATGGGAGAAATAACAACTCCTTGGTGATTTGTAAGTTTTGTAGTGTTGTTACCGTCAAAATCAGTTATATATAACTCTTTTATTACTTCTCCTTTGGAGTAATTACTTCCTCTGTCAGAAACAAAAACAATTTGAGAGGTAAAAATTGATTCTTTTCCTGTTATTATTTTGTAAATGTCATTTGTAATTTTGTGACCTTCTTTACGGTAATTTGAATCAGTTATTGCTATAGTATTTTGGTATATTTGTTTGGCCTTTTTTACATCAAATGCCAGTATATTAATTTTTAATGTAGAACCAGTGTTGCTAACACCCTTGATATGAATTAGATAATCACTTTTCTTTTGTTTCCATAATTCAAAGTTTGGAGAATTAAAAAGATGTGACAAGTTATATTTGTCTCCTGATTTTGATAGTTCATTATAATTTGGAACAAGAAATTTATTTTGATAAAAGGCAAAGTCATTTAAGAGTAATGATTGAAAGTTATCAAGAAGCTTAGAGGCGTTTGCTGCAAAAGAACTATCGGTAAAAGGAGGCACTATAGATATTTTTTCTTTTTCAAGAGTGGCATCACCTATGGGTATAATATTAACATTGCTATTTTTTTCTTCAGCATGAGCATTTATGCCAAAAACCATAAATAAAAAAAGAAAATATGAAAAAAACAATTTATAACGTGATAACATTTTTTACCTCATAATTATTTTTTAAAGAGGAAATCCCAAAATGAGTTCCCCTAAACGGATATTGTCTATTATTTCAGCAGGTGGATTTTGAAAAGGAGTAGCATTTTTTATTGCATCTATGGCCTTTTGATCAAATTCTTTATTACCGCTTGATTCAAAAATATCAAACTTTAATAAATTCCCTGTTCTTGAAAGATAAATTCTAACCCTGCATTTTAAATTCTTATTGAGAAGATATACTGGTAATTTCCAATAACTGCGAACATTTTCACCTATTTTTTCTCCGTAGGTATCCAGGATAGATAGAATCCGATCTTTCTCACTTAACTCTGTATCACTTTTTTCAGTTCGATTACCTTTATTTAATTTATTCCCTGAAACTATTAAACGATCAAGTTCATCTATAGATATATTTTTTTTCTTAGCACTATTTTTTTTATCTTTTTCTTTTTTATTAAATTCTTTTTCTGCAATTTTTATATTTTTATTAAGTTCTTCAACGACTTTTTCTTTATCATCTTTTTTTGTTTCATTTTCGTGAGGATCTTCTTTTTTTTCTGTGGGGGCCTTTTTTTCTTGTTGTGCGATCTCATTATTATTAACAGGCAAAGGATTAAGAGAGAGATCTTTTTCTTTTAATTCTTGTAATGTCATTTTTGGCATAGCAATCATATCTACTCTAATAGAACTTTTAAGTAGATCGATGTGTTTTTTTTGAAATGATTCCGTAAATGTAAATAAAAAAGTATTTAGGTAATAAAAACCCAGAAGAAATAAAATATGTGAGAGGAGAGACTTTATAAAAGATATAAACATATCATTTGCCTTGCTCTTCACTCTTCCTCAATCTCAGTTACTAAAGCAATGTTATTGATGCCATTTTTTTTTAAGAAGGACATTAATTTTGCCAC
>JADGAM010000232.1 GCA_015232015.1 Oligoflexia bacterium
AAATTTAAAAATTACTGCAGATGAACTTTTTAAAAATATTTCTACAGCAAGGCAATTTAATCAGCAGCAGTAATACCGACTAAGTTCCCATTCCTAAGGTGACCTATTTCAACCTTTATTCTGCTGGTGATGTTAAGTTAATTGGCGAATCAAAGATGGTTGTTCATGGAGAAGATGTAGCTCAACACTGTTTTAAAATTCCATTCACTAATCGAGAGCAGTGTTTTAGTATTACTCATTACAGTTTCACAGAAACAGTATATTTTATCTTTGAAGTCGATAAAACAAAAGATTATCAAATAAGTAATATTAAACTTTTTTTCAAAAAGGATTATCTGGGACTAAATAAATTTGTCGAAAAAATAATTCCATATATAGAAAATATTCTTGGCCCGGAAATAAAAAAATTTGTTAAAGAAAAAATTCAAAATTATTTTCATTGGGGTCGACTGGAATGGGATAGAATTATCTCTTGGGTTAGTATTATCCATATATAAATAAGTAAGATAAGTAAAATAAGTAAGATTGCTTTATAATTATTTTTGGTAAATAGATGATTGGAGATATTAAATGAAATTATACAAAACTTTAGCAAGTGATAACTTTGCAAGTGTTCATCCAAAAATTTTAGAAGCAATTGCAAACGTTAATAAAGGTCATGCTAAGGCCTACGGTTATGACGATATAACTTTAAAGGCCAGAAATTTATTTAATGAAATCTTTGAAAGTAAAGTTGAGACATTTTTTGTCTTCAACGGAACAGGCGCAAATATTCTGGCCTTAAATGCCTGCACGCAACGGTTCAGTTCTGTAATATGTCCCATTACCGCCCATATAAATGTTGATGAGTGTGGAGCACCAGAATTTCAATTGGGAATTAAGACCATAGCAATTGCTACCAAGGATGGTAAATTGTCGGTAGAGCAAATAGAAAATTATTTGCATGTCATAGGAAATGAACATCACTCTCAACCGAAAGTAATCTCCATAAGTCAAAGTAGTGAACTGGGTACTGTTTATAGTACCCAGGAGATTAAAGAGTTGGCGGATTTTGCTCATAAACATAGTCTCTATCTACATGTAGATGGTGCCCGCATCGCAAACGCAGTGGTATCTGCAAAAACATCACTTGCTAAAATGTTAGTAGAAACTAAAGTTGATGTGATCTCATTTGGAGGTACAAAAAATGGTTTAATGCTTGGTGAAGCAGTAGTATTTATTAACCAAGATCTTGCAAAAAATGTTTTATATTTACGCAAGCAAAGCATGCAGTTGTGCTCGAAAATGCGCTACATTTCAGCACAGTTTATTGCTCTATTTGAAAATGATTTATGGCTTTCAAATGCCAAACATGCAAACTCAGTGGCCACATACCTTGAGAGCGAATTACAAAAAATAGATTGGGTTAAAGTATTATACCCTACCCAATCTAATGCTGTTTTTTGCCAACTTCCTAGAGAAATTATTCCTTTACTTCAAGAAAAATCTTTTTTTTGGATATGGAATGAAGAAAAATCTATAGCACGTTTTATGTGCTCTTTCGATTCTTCGAGAGAAGAAATCGATGAATTTATTATTCTACTAAAAAATGTATGAGTTATAATATTTAAAATTTTAAAATGCATGATACAAACCTTCTAGATTCAGAGGTGATATTTATCCAATAGGTTTTTAGTCCCCACCCCACCTATATATTGAATGCGAGCTCACGTGTATGTATTCCTAATAAAAAAACATTCGAAAACAATAAAATACATTGAGATGTTTTTTACATTTGACTCCATTTATTTTCAATGTCCAAAATTTAAGACATTCAATTAATTTATTTACATTAAGTAAGTTTTTAATTTCACGTCAATCAAAGCGATAAATGAAATAAAAATCAAGTTTTTTATAAAATGATTGTACCCTTGTAATTGAAAGCAACAAAGTGATTAGTTAATAATTTAATAATTTAATAATTTAATAATTTGTTTAGCTATATCAATAACAATTATGAAGGAAACTATATGTGTAATCGAAAACTTGTCTATCATTTTTATTTGGCCTTACTTTTTTTAACTATGGCCACCCATGCTTTTCATCTCTTTGCTAGCGAAGAAAAAGGCCGCCAACTAATTACCGCCTCTAAGCTATCTAACTCCGAGGCTGCCACAACTTTAATTGCGGCCGGTGCAAAGTTGGATTTGCAAGATGAGAATGGCGATACAGCACTAGCTTTTGCCGCTTACAAAGGTGATAACAAAAGCGTCGAAGCTTTAATAGCGGCAGGCGCAAAGTTGGATCTGCAAAGTAATTATGGTGATACAGCACTAAACTGGGCCGCTTATAGTGGTAAGAGCAAAAGCGTCGAAGCTTTGATAAAGGCAGGCGCAAAGTTGGATTTGCAAAATAAGAATGGCTTTACAGCACTAAGCTATGCCGCTGACAAAGGTTATAGCAAAATCGTCGAAGTTCTAAAGCAGGCGGCTAAACTTCGCGAAGATTACAAGGGCTTTCACAATGCAATCAAGAACGGAAAATTAGTTGATGTAATAAAATATTTAGAGGCCGGAATAGATAAAGAAAAAGACAGTGATTTGTTCTCCTCTTGGGGAAATAAGAATACTGCCTTAATAAAAGCGGTTAAGTCTGATGGGCCTGATCGCCTAGAAAAAATAATGGTATTGCTTGCTGCCGGAGCTAATCCGAACGCTGAAAATGCTAAGGGTGAAACTGCCTTAAAGTATGCAATTGAAAAAAATGATTTTAAAACAATGGCAGCTCTTCTAAAAAAAACCAATAGGAATATTAGTAATACCATGATCAATGGAATGCCATTAATAATCTGGGCCGTTAGATATGGTCACAGTGAAATCATCGAAGCTTTAAAGGAAAATAAAAACTTGGAGTCTAAATCAGCAGAGTTATTGAAAAAAGAAATAAGTCAAAAAGAAGCAGAAATAAAGCGAAAAAAAGACGAGGAAGAGGCGGCCGTTAAGACAGCTGCAGAAGAAAAACAAAAAAAACAAGAGGAACTTAAAGCAATAGAAGCGGCCGCCGAACTTATTCCAAAAGAAAAACAGCAAGCAAATCGTGCAGAAATTGTCTCTTTATTAATGAAGGCAGGATACTCTGGAAGTAAATTAAAGGGAGTAAATCTCTTGTCGAGTGATGTTCATGTGAATGCTATTAAGGCCCTTACCAAGTCAGGTAAAAATTTTAATTATGAGGATGTTGCAAAATTAACTTCAGAAAACCAAGTAAAAATTCTCTCCTCATTAGTGAATAGGGGATACAATATAGAAAAGTATTTGGGTGGATTACATCTCTTATCGAGTAATGCTCATGTGAGCGCTGCGGAGGCCATTATCAAGTCAGCTAAAGATTTTAAGTATGAGGATCTTTTGACGGCCAAGGAAAAAGAAGCAATCGTGAAGTTTGCAGATATTCATCCAAGTCAAATGGCAATAGCAGAGGCCCTGGACGCCAATGTAGAGAAAGCAAGAAAGGAATATCTTAATAATTTAGAAAAGTTCGAAAAATATACAAAGGAGAGAGAGGATAGTAGTGAGGACAAAGAATGTATTCAGGATACAGACACCCCTGGTATAAGTAGATCTATATCAAAGTGTTTTCTTCCTCTATTGAAGGAACTTATGAATAATTATAAAATAAAAAAGAATGAATTTGACTATGCCTTGAAAATTTTACGTGAAGAGAACAAGAAGCTAGCAAACACCCCTCCTACTTTGGAAGAGCTTGATCTAATAAAAAATGCCACTAGTAGGCCATTAGATGAGAATTTCTCCGAATTGGATGCCATTATAGACGAGGGATTTCGTAATGGTAGCTTTAGTGAAATAAATGCAGAAATGTTTGCAAAAAACATTGATATTTTGATTAAAGAGGTGAAAAAAAGCGAAGATGCTTACAAGCATTCGCTCATGATCTACAAGGATCTAACAAGTCGATGTAATATGGATATGGGGTGTATAGATATAAAACAATTCCTTGCTAAAGACTATGCAAAAATGAAGGCCACTTATAATTTATTTAAAGAACGCTTGGCGAGTTTCAAAGAGGATTCTCAAATACTCAAGCAGATTCACCAACCATCTGCACCCTCAGCTTTGTTTATTACCCTAGAAGATTTTTCCAAAATGACTGTTGGTATTTACCCAAATGCTAAGAGCATTTTATCTGCACAACCTTCACAAGCTGTGCAACCTTTGCAACAAGCGGTACAACCTGTGCAACCTGCTGCAACGACATTTTCTACTACTGCTTTAGAAAAAATGCAGAACTCTCCTTATCTACATCTACATCTACAAATTGAAAAAAATTCACAAAATGTATCTGCAGAGGACAAGAAAGCGCTTCCCTCTAAAGAGATAGTACCAACAACTCTGGGACCAACTAAGATGGAACCCCCCGTACCTGCAGCTGTAGTAGATACTCCAAAAAAAGAAGAAACAGTGATGGCAGCAGAGACAGCACAAAGCACACCTAAAACAACTAAAACAAAAGAAAAAGGACTAGTTATTGAAAGGATAACAGACCCAAAGATGAAAGAAGAAGCAGAACACGATAAACTTGTATTAGAACTAAATTCACTTCCACAAGCACCAGCAAGTACAAGTATATCTCAGAAAGAAGAAGCAATTGCTAAAACACCTCGAGTTCTTGAAATAGCAAAATAAAATTCTACTTTTGGGGGTTCCGGTTCACTATTAAAATATTTCTACAGCAAGGCAATTTAATCAGCAGCAATAATACCGACTTAGGAATGGGAACTTAATAACTTCCCATTCCTAAGGTGTAAAGGGAATTAATTTTTTATTGAGGATAAAATCTTACTTTATAAATATATTTACAATTTTTTCCTGTTAGATAGAAAACATCTTCAATCTCATCATAAGCAATTCCATTTAAAACATTGTCCTTTCCAGTAGTACAACCCAATTCTTTACCGTTTATTTTACCAATGACTTTTCCATTAGTAGCATCTATCATTATGATGTAATCTAGAGGAAATATATTAGCAAAAATAACCCCATTAACATACTCAAGTTCATTCATGCCAGCAACTGCTTTACCATCTTGAGTAACCTTTAGAGTATATTCAATAGAAAAATTATCAAAGTTTCGAAAATTTATATTGCTAGTCCCATTACTCATTATGAAACAATTTTCATTATGAGTAAGACCCCACCCTTCACCCTTATAGCTAAATGTTTTTATTTTTTTAAAATTATTCAAATTATAAACGTAGGCCTGACCATTTTTGTAAGTCAGTTGAATAAGTTTATCATTGTGAATAGTTATACCCTCTCCAAAGCTTCTATGTAAAACGGTGCTGGTCTTTTTTTCCATAACAATATAACTCTTTGTTATGTCAATTTTTTTAATAAATGAACTATAGATTTTACCAGTTCCTTCATAGAGATATCCATCATGATATTCTAATCCTTCAGTAAAACGATATTTTCCAGGGTGATGTAATTTTTCTAATTGTACGATTTGATAATTTTTAAAAGTATCACTCTCTTTTAGACCACTAAAATTACTTCCTACTAAACATGGATTATCATTCATACTGACTTCATTGCTGAGATTAGTACTAATCTCAGTTTGCGCTAAACAAATCATTGAAAATATCAATAGAAAAACAAATAAAAAAATAATAATTATTTTTACTTTTTTCATTTAAAACTCCCCTAAAACCTAAAGCCTAAAACTCTCTTTTTAATAAATTAATCGATTACCAATATAACAATCTATCGGTTATCGATTATTTAACTTGAAGAAATTTGAGAGGAGTTTGATAGTAGACAATAAGGTGGAAAAAATTTGAATTGGTCAGCTAATAGCTATTATCTATTAGCTGATTAGAGATAAAAATATTAGTTAGAGTTAACTATTGGTGGGCGTTTATCTTTGGACGTTTATCTTTGGGCGTTTATCTTAAGAACTAAATCTTTTGCTTCTTGTAAGTGGTTTTCAATTATTGGAAGAGTTTTAATTATCCAATTTCTTATATCAGGATCTTGCGTTTCCTTGAGGGCCTTTTTAAATTTTTCTACATCCATAGTATGATCTGCTACCATTTCGTTCATGTATTTTTTGTCAAAATCATCACCGGAAAATTTTGTCAACTCATTCACCTTTGCTTTAAGTTCTGTCCACATCTCTGATGGCAATGAAATGCCTTTTTGTTGAGCTATTGTTTTTAAATCTTTATTGGCCTGGCCGTGATCCATAACCATACGAGTACCAAAATTTTTTACTTCCAAATTTTGAGCTTTATTCTGGGCCATTCCTCCCATTTCCACTTCCATCATACCTCCATTTATTGCTTCTATTACAAAATCTTTATCTTTTGAAGACAATGAAGACAAATCCTTTGCAAATACAGTAGGGGCAAAACTTCCAATATAAAAGAAAGTAGTCAGAAGCATAAAATAAAAATTTTTTTTCATAATGTCCTCCTTTGACAAATGATTTCTCTATCGTGAAATACAAGAGAGATAGATATAAAAAAATTATCATGCTCTCTCATATATTGTAAAAAATAGAGAAAAAAATTTAAAAACCATTCAAAAAATGAGCGCTATTGTACCACTTTTTAAAAAATAATCTAATAAATAAATTTTATAAG
>JADGAM010000233.1 GCA_015232015.1 Oligoflexia bacterium
GGATGGTTCTCTAAGCTTTTTGTTCTTTCGTAAATCAATGACAGCGTTATGAGTGCAACAATTAAGACTCCAGATGTGGATAGAACTTTCATACTCCTTGATTCCTAAATTGATGTTTCCTAGTCCACAGCAGTACCCAGCTAAATTCCCTATTATTCCCTTGGGGAAGATAAACTTCGGTATAAATATCTTCTGTTCCCTCGCTTCAAAAGCTAACCATCTTATAAAATCTAATTCTTTCATAATCTCTCTCCCTGTATATTGTTAATTAATAGCTGAACTGCCCTTTTCGGGGCTATCAGACTGATTGAAGTTAAGGATTTGATGCACGCTCTTGGCATGCCACTTTCCCTTTCTGGTTTTAGTAGGCACGTTCATGGCATTCAGGACGTCTGCAATCTTCCAGTAGCTGAAGCCCTTATCTCGCAGCTCACGCATCTTTTTAATGTTCTCGGTTTCTCGTTGATGTGTTGATTCAGAGCGGGCGGCTATCTTGCGACCATATCCCAGACCACGCTTGCGATTGATGTTTACTCCAGACTCCCTCACGGGGATGTTGAAGCGCTTCAGATACTTTAAAACAGTAGTTCTAGCGGAACCAATTAGACCCGAAATTTCCTCGCAAGAGAGGCCTTCAATGATGTATTTTTGGTGGAGGAAATTGGCGTTTAGATAACCAGGATTAATAGGGAACTCAATGATATCCGCCATCTCGGCCAGCGGAAGGCTTACCTTTGATAAGGATTCCGAACGACCCCATCTTTTCTTGATTTTAAATATCATTCAATAATCTTTTACAATATTCACAAATTATAACTGATTTTTCGGACCTAGTTTCTTGCGCATTTAAGCACGTGTGGGGGGAAATATGTGGGAAAATTTTTATGTAGGATTCATACAATCCATACAATCTTTTTTAATTACCGACGGTTTTGATCATAGATCAAACTTAATCAAAGATTAAAACAAACAAAAAAACAGAAAAGGAGTGCATTCTCTATGTTTTGTCAGAATAATCATTATGAATTAATCTTCCATTAAAAACATCCCTTCGAGGCAATTTGCCCTTTCGAAATTTTTTCAAAATTAAATCAAGTAAATGATCTTCACCCCCGATAAACAATCGTACTTTTAAAAATTAGCCTAACTATTGTCCAGCTAAAATCCGGAGAAAATGTATGCCAATAGAAGTGACAAGTGTATTGATTTTTGTTTTCTTAATTGTCCTATCGATCGGTTATTTTATTATGGTTTACAATAAATTAATAAAAGGTAAAAACCTGGTGAGAGAAGGTTTTAGCGGAATCGAAGTGCAACTAAAACGTAGACATGATTTGATTCCAATGTTAGTGGATGTGGTCGCTGGGTATTCTCAACATGAAAAAAATTTATTTATGGAGGTGACGGAGCTTAGAAGCAAATGTATGCAGGCCAAAACAATTGAGGAAAAAAATCAAACAGAGAGTTTTTTAGGTCAAGGTATAGTAAGGATTATGGCATTGGCAGAAAATTATCCTGAGTTGAAGGCCTCCACCAATTTTTTAGAGTTACAAAAACAAATAGCAGACATTGAGGAAAATATTCAAAAATTTAGAAATTATTACAATGGCACGGTAAGAGAATTCAATATAATGGTGGAATCGTTTCCTTCTATGATTGTCGCCAATATTTTTGCTTTTAAAATATTCAATTATTTTGAGTTGGAAAACAAACAAGAATCGATACCTTCTAAAATTAAATTTTAATTGAGGAGGAATCGAGATGAAAATTAACAATAGAAATATTATTTTGATAATTGCATTCATTGCTTGGAGTTTAATCTGCCAAGAGAATGTATATGGCGCCAGAAAAAATAATTTGTAAAATGCAAACAATGAAGAGGTGATTTTAAGTTTTAGAAGCGAAGTAAATGTGCTTAAAAATTCCAATCTTTTGGTTAAAGAAGAAATCACTGTAAAGGCCGCTAGAATAAAAATCAAAAGAGGAATATTTAGGGACTATCCTTTGAACTATACCGATCATAAAGGAAATCTTCAACAAGTCGACTTCCAGTTAAAAAGAGTCCTTAAAGATGGCAATCCTGAACCATATCATTTAGTCAATAAAGAAGGGCATATTTTAGTGTACATTGGGAAAAATAATGTATTTTTATCTCCTGGTATATACACTTACACTATCGAATATCTTACCTCTAATCATATTCAATTTGGGAGCAACTCTGATAGCATTTATTATAATGTTACTGGAAATAATTGGGATTTTATAATCGAAAAAGTTGAATTACTATTTAAGATTCCTGGTGCCAGTACTCATGGTATAAAGTTAGAGGAGGTGTTGATTGCGAACCATCCAGTAAATAATCAACAATATATCAGAGAAGAATATTCTGAAGCAGTAAAATTAGTAGTGCCCCAAGGAGTATCTGGCAGAAAAGGTTTTAGCGTAAAAATTGCATGGCCAAAGGAAATTATTAAGCAACCAACTACTTTTGAAAAGATCTTGGGCCATATCACTCTCAATCAGCATATCAAAATTGCCCTAATTTGGACCTTAGTATTACTGATTTTCTACTATACAATGTGGGACTACGTTGGTCGCGATCCACAAAGAGGGATTATAATCCCTCAACTAGAACCTCCTCGAAATCTCTCTCCCTCAGCACTAGCTTATATCTACAATATGGGATTTGATGATAAATTAGTAAGTGCGGCCATAATTAACCTTGCGGCCAAAGGATATCTCACTATCATTGAGAAAGATGGGGATTATACACTTAAAGAAAATGCATATGTTGAATCGATTACGCTCTATCCTGAAGAAGAAAAAATCGTATCCAGGATATTCAACAGTAAAGGTACCTTTCTTATAGATGTTAGCAGTAGATATATCATGAATAGTGTACGAGAAGCGGTAAAACTTTCATTGCAGATGAACTTTGAAAAAAATTATTTTAATGACAATTTTAGGTATTTTTTCCCAGGAATATTGATATCCATTGTAGCGATGGTGCATGTTTATTATTTTTTAAATAATGAAATTATTCTATTTACTATGATTTGGTTTTCCGCTTGGACTATTGGATGTTCTCTTGGTGCGTATAGAAGAATCATACCTTCATTTGCTAGTTGTTCGTTATTTGTGAGAGTAGTAAATTTACTTCTTGCCTTACCATTCTTTGGGGCCGAAATGTTCGCAATATGGATACTTTGGCAGGTCGTTGGAACATCATTATCTATGATCACTCTAGCGACGATAATTATACATGCTATTTTCTATCAATTAATGAAGGCACCTACTCGTTTAGGCCGAAAAATTATGGATGAGATAGAAGGTTTGAAAATGTATTTAAGTTATGCTGAAAATGAACGGTTGAAAAAAATGCGATTACCAGATGCAAGCAAGGAACGTTTTGAAAAATATTTCCCCTATGCCTTTGTTTTTGGTTTAGAAAACGAATGGAGCAAGAATATGACCTTAGAGTTGGCAAAGGTGTCGGGGGCCAGCGAACACCACCATACAAATATCTGTGGTCCAGATTGGTACTCCAGCACTAGCAGTAGACCTTTTGATACAAATTCGTTTTGTTCCTCATTCTCTTCTGTTGTATCCTCGGTCTCGGCACCTCAAAGCAGCTCATCATCTGGAAATAGTGGAGGTGGTGGCGGCGGCAGCGGCAGCGGAGGTGGTGGCGGTGGTGGATGGTAACATTCACATTCATAAAATTCTCTCCCTCCTGTTATTAATTGCCATACCAATAGTTGCACCTTAATACCAGACACACAAAGACAAGCGATTTATCAAAAAAAATTATTCGCCCATGCTTGGTTTTAAAAATTTCTTTAAAGCAAATATTGTATTGGCCGGAATCGAAGTTGTCAGGATGATCAAAAACGGGCAGATGAACTATGCCAATTCTCAAGCAAGTTGCGCTCAAAAATTCTATTCATTGGCAAATTAAAATTAACACGAATTTTGAAATTTGGAAGATCTTTGATTATGAAAAAGTTAAAACGACAGAACCAAAATTACTTCTTTTTTATATAATCAATCTCAAACATGGCCTTAATCAAATATTCCTCTGGTATATAAATATGACCTTGTTTACATTGAAAAAAAGGAGATTGTGTACAACCAGTACCCTGGCTATTGCGAATTAAGTATTCACAGCTCCCTGTAAATTCATTAAATTTCCTTCCAACTATGCTTGAAGCATGCATATTTTCTAGTCTTCCTTCAACATTAATTGTTTCTAAAATAGTAGCGTTATACCCCAGGCCAATAATGTTCTCATTAGAAAGCTCTTGGTCGACTAAATCTAGCATGTTTTTACATGAAGAATCAGATAAGCATTTAGTAGAAGTAATTTCCAGTTTGTTTAACCACACATTATTTCTTGGAGTACATTGTTTTTCAATTAAATTTTCCATTAGACTAACATTATTAGAAGACTTTGTGATTATTGATATCAAATCTTGCTTAGAAAAGCTTGGAAAAAGCTCTGAAAAATCTTTATAAAATTCCTCCGTACAAAAATTTTGTTTATCAAGCAGTGTACTCCCCGAAAGATCAATTTTAAGTTGTTCTAAACTATTTAAAGTATCAGAAAAGTTTTTATCTGCCGTGAACTCAAAGTCAGAAGAGGGCAATTGTTCCTCTAAGCATAACCCATGTTCAAGTGCTCTCTGTACTGCAACGTTAATCAGCCCCTCTCTGTGAGATGATCTTTTTGTGCCAAATAATTCCTTTATTCCACTTATAGTGCTACCTTTATAGTATGAATTAGCAATGTCTCTAGCTGAAATATCTTTGCCAATATGAAAACTAAGCAAATCAGCAGCTGTATAAGCAAAACACCAACCACTGGAACCTTGATCTCTAGTTTTATAATTATTTCTGTCTTGTTCTGATACAAGAGGTGGTTTTAAATTATTAACCGTAGTGCAACTTTTTCTTCTCTTTTCTGAGTTTTGCAAACCTTTCTTTAATAGGTCTTCAAGATATTTCTCTTTTCCTGTTAAAGGGTTTATTTTATTTTTATAGAAACGAGAAGATAGATGTTTTTTTATTTGAGATATCTCATATTGTGGTGATCTAAATTCCGAAATCCTTTCAAGCTCAGACAATAAAAAATTTATCTGATTTTCTACGGCCTTACCACGATAATATTCCAATATATTTTCAAAGATAATATGTTCTTTATGAATATTTGGACAAATTTTTTTAAATTTTTCTATTATATTTATTAATGATTTTTCTTCAGTAATAATTCTAGAATAAGCTTTAGAATTTGCACAGTTTTTAACGGCCCCAACTTTATGAAGCAACCATTCTCTATCATTGTCATCATTATTTTTACAATTATTTGTTATAAATGAATCTAGATTATTTACACTTAAATTCGCAAATGTATTTTTAATTAAAATTGTAAAAATAAATAATGAAGTAAAGAAGCACAATTTTGACATAAAAAGAAACCAATCATGCTTTAAATTAAAGCTATTCTTTAACATAAATCAACCATTTCCATAGATTTAGCAAACGACTAATGCTGACAAATCGATTTTTATCAAAAACACATATACTTTCATTATACCAATCTGATTTATAATAATATTCAATTGCTTGAGGATTTCCATCCAGCTTAAAACAAAGTTCATGCCCCAATGATCCTTTACCTGGCAATAATTTATTAACAATAATTGACTTAAGTGGTTTTTTAAGAATACTACATCTCTCTCTACATTCAGTTGAAATTATATAGTGATTATTGATTTCTTTATTATATCCCAAACAAAAATTTTTACTTTGATGAATAGTTTTGAACTTTATTTTGTATTTAATTTTTCTAGTTTTGCAATTGTCTTCTACTGATTCTGCATAATTTATAATTGGATGAAAAAGTAAGATTATTATCATTAAAATTAACTTCATAATGGTCAAACAATCGTAAAGAGAAATTAAATAATTTATTTTCAGTTATCTTATCGGCATTCATAGATAATTCTTTAACTTGCTACTATTGGAAATTCCATTTGCTGGCATTGAATCAGTAGTAATTACTCTGGGATGCTTAAATAAATGGAAAACCTCTTACCATCACTAACATTAATCAAACTAAAACGGAATAGAACCACTGAGTAAAAATTGAAGTAGTTGACTGAAATAACAAAAAAGTAAAGGTTAGATATAATTTTTGTATGAACAAAAAAACATCTAACCCTTTTGTAGAAATCCATAAAGACTTCTGGTCTAAGTTTAAAGCAAAATATAAGAAATATGTAACTGAATATTTTGATAAGATAGTTAACAAAATGATCGAGTGTGGAGATCCTCATTTTGGATACACCGAATATGGTTGTATGAACTGTGGTGGATCTCGACATATTGTTGGTTGAAATGGAGGAGAAAAAACAAATCGTAATACTTTACGAACTTCTCCCTCAACCAGAAATGGATATACTTTTCCGCGACAGTCTTGGCTTAGACACTGATCTCCAGATTTTAACTCAGGAAAAAAATCAACTTTTGGCACATCTTTAAAATCGCTACTATCTCGACGATCGTGATGATTTGGACGAGGTTTAG
>JADGAM010000234.1 GCA_015232015.1 Oligoflexia bacterium
AAGAGTTTTATTTTATACTGATAAAATTCATAAGATAGAAGAGGTAAAGGGTGGTGGTGCTGGTGCTAAGATGGACTTTATGGAATTAGAGAGGGAAAAAGGTATTACAATTACTTCTGCCGCCACAACTGTGTTTTGGTCTGGTTCAACAGGATCTGGAATAACATTTTCAGAGGGAGATCAAAAAGAAATACGAATCAATATAATCGATACTCCGGGACATGTGGACTTCACGGTAGAAGTAGAAAGGTCCCTTAGAGTCTTAGATGGAGCAGTTCTGGTTTTATGTGGAGTTGCAGGAGTGCAATCACAATCAATAACAGTTGATCGTCAGATGAAACGTTATCATGTTCCTAGATTAGCATTTATTAACAAGCTCGATAGAATGGGAGCAAATGCTTATCGCGCGGCCGCATCTTTAAAAGATAAGTTAGGACATAATTGTGTATTAATGCAAATTCCAATTGGAGTAGAGGAAGATTTTGGTGGAATAATTGATTTAATCTCTATGCAAGCAATTTACTTCGAAGGAGACAATGGTGAAAATGTAAAGTATGCACCCATACCTGCGAAGATGAAAGATGCTGCTCAGGAATATAGAGATGTCATGCTTGATATTGTAAGTGAATTTGATGACGAGATGACTGAATTATTATTAGAGGGGACAGAGGTTCCAGAAGAGATTCTTCATAGAGCAATAAAGACGGGAGTTAGATCATTAAAGTTAACTCCAGTATATATTGGATCCGCCTTTAAAAATAAAGGTATTCAACCACTCTTGGATGCAGTTGCCAGATATTTACCTTCGCCACTTACGGCCATTCCACCCAAGGCCATTGATAACAAAACGAATACAACCTTTGAATTAGTTCCAGATAATAGTAAACCATTAGTATGCATGGCCTTTAAAATTACTGATGAGCAATTTGGACAATTAACCTACACAAGAATATACCAAGGAACTTTGAATAAAGGTGATTCACTTTATAACACTCGTACGGGCAAACGCATTCGTGCAGGAAGATTGGTAAGAATGCATGCTAATGATCGAGAAAATATTGAATCAGCTGGTTCTGGAGATATTATTGCTATGATTGGTATTGATTGTGCTTCGGGAGATACTTTTGTAGGAGACGAAGATTTAAGTTATGTTTCTTGTGAAGGAATGTTTGTTCCAATTCCTGTAATTGAACTTTCTGTTAAGGCAAAAGATAAAGATGCTATGGCCAGGATGTCTAAGGGATTGTCACGCTTTTTAAAAGAGGATCCAACATTTAATGTATATACAGATGAAGAGTCTGGAGAAACTAGAATTGCAGGAATGGGTGAGTTACACTTGGAAATCTATGTTGAAAGGTTACGACGTGAATATAAAGTTGATGTTGAAGTAGGAGCACCTCAAGTAAATTATCGTGAGACAATAACTAAAGAGGCAAAGTTTGATTATTTACATAAAAAACAAACTGGTGGTTCAGGCCAATTTGCTCACGTGATTGGTAGAGTACGCCCTCTTTCAGAGGAGAATAAGGAAAAACATGATCAATTATTTAGATTCCACAATAAGATAAGAGGTGGGGCAATTCCTAGCGAGTTTATTAGCTCGTGCCAAAAGGGTTTTGAAGATATAATGGGCAAAGGCCCGCAAGCGGCATTTCCTTTGATTGATGTAGAGGTATTCTTAGAAGATGGTCGCTACCATGATGTGGATTCTTCGGATATGGCATTTAGAATTGCTTCTCGTATGGCCCTAAGACATGCAATAAAAGATGCCGGACCAAAAATTTTAGAACCTATAATGAAGGTAGAGGTAGAAACACCAGATGAATATCAAGGTTTTGTTATAGGTGATCTTTCATCTAGGCGAGGGATGATTCAAGGTACAGAATCCAATGAAGATGGTGGTACAGTTATAATTACAGCTTACGTTCCTCTTTCTTCAATGTTTGGTTACTCAACAGATTTAAGGTCGGGAACTGCTGGTAAGGCCACATTCACTATGGAATTTTATAAATATTCTCCATGTACTACGGAATTAGAAGAGAAAGTTAAGAAGGATCGCGCACAAAAAGTAGCAGAGGGTTTTAGAGATTAAATTAAATAGAGATTAGAGATTAGTAAGGATAAAGTTATGCTATATAAAAATATGCTTGAATTATCGCAACTTCACTGCCTAATTACCGTGGCCAAGCATGGAAGTTTTTCTCGGGCAGCTGAGGAGTTGCAAATTACTCAATCGGCCATTAGTCAGAGTGTAAAAAATTTGGAAGAGCGATTGGGAGTAAGACTTTTTAATCGTAATGGAAAAAATATTGTACTTACTTTAGAGGGACAAAAACTTTGTGTTACCTCTCAGAAATTTTTAAATACTTTGGAAGATACCATCCAAGAGATTCAAGATGATAAAAATAAGATGGTAGGTGGCCTAAGAGTTGGTTCTTTGGTTGGAATTTCTAAATCATGGTTACTTCCAGATGTGATGAATTTTTCTGAGAAGTATCCAGATATTTTTGTAAATTTTAAATTAAGCCTAGTAGAAGATTTATTAGAAAAATTTGAAAAATCATTACTCGATTGTATTATTGTACCAGAAGATAGTGTTCCTCTGACCGGAGAAAAAATTTTATTTAGAGATGAGTACATTACCTTGGTTTTTCCCAAACATAGTAATTATAATATCTCCGAAGGTGTAGATTTAACAAAGATTAGTTCTTATCCTCTAATATTTTTTGAAAATGGCGACTTACTTTTTTCTAATTGGTCGAGAAAATTATTTGGATCGGTTCCTAGTAAAGTGCAACGACGTATAGCAGTGAACTCTCATGGAGCGATGTTATCTGCAGTTTCAAGAGGGCTAGGTATTGCAGTTATTCCCACACACGTATTAGAGCGATCTTATTACAAAGATAAAGTTTGTACTTTAGGAAAAAACTACGAGGTATTTTATCAACGCTACTTCCTTGTTTATCATAAGGAATCAAGAGATCTTTTGAGGGTAAAAATTTTTATTGATGAGATGTTGGCCACAAATGGTGGTGGTGATGGGCCTTCTTCTAGCAATCAAAAACAAGGAGGAGATATAAAAGAATTATGGGATCATGATACTTAAAAATAAGATGTGGCAAAACTAATAATTAATAATAATGTGGTCTGATCAAATCAAACAATTATTGCAATTTATTTTTGATCAAGGTTTCTATCTTACCCTGATTGGTGGGGCAGTAAGAAATTATCTTTGTAATAAAGAAATGGGGTATGACCTCGACTTTGAGATTAGGTCTTTATCTATTTCTCATTCTCAGAAAAGTAGTCATGAAAGTGGCCATGAAAGTAGTCATGTTATCTCTGATTTAAAAAGCAATTTAGAGAAACATTTTAATCAATACATAAACAAAATATCTTTAAATGATTATGGGGTACTAATCTTTGATTTTAATACTAATAATGAAAAATACCATTTTGAATTAGCGTTACCTAGATTAGAATTTTTTATTGATAATAATTTATCTCATAAAAACTTTAACTACCAATTTAAATTAGATTTAGATTATGAACAAGCATTTGCCAGAAGAGATTTTACAATAAATGCAATAGGAATTGAGATAAGAGAGCTTGCTACTAATAGTTGGAAGATTATCGATCCTTATGATGGAGTAAACGATCTTAAAAATAAATTGTTAATACCAATCACTACAGAAGATAAAAAGAAGCAAACATTTCATTTAGACCCAGTTCGTTTTTTACGTAGTATTCGTTTTTGTATTCGAGATTCATATAATTTTTCTAGCGAACTTTGTGATACATTTCCTCTCTTTGATTTAAGTAAATTATCGATACATTACTTTTATGAAGAAACAATAAAATCAGTAGAGTTTGTTAAGTTTTTTAAACTTTTTTTTAACTTAATAGAGAAGCATAAAATAAAACTCGCAGAAAAAATTTATGCTTTAAGATTTTTATGTAACTTACCAGAAAATTTAAATACACAAAAAATTGCCTTACAAAAAAATAATAGTTCTTTTAATAGAGAGGATTTTTTATTATTTATATTGGAAAATATTAAGAATTCATGCGCTCAATCCAACTCTAATAACTCTCAAACAATAACATTTGAGCAATTTTCATTATTATGGACCACATTTGGTTGTTCTAAGCAAAAATTAAAAATCGCGGCCAGATTTAATTAAATATGATATATATAATCGCGTCCGATTTAAGAGATATTTAATAATAGCATTATAATAGTACTATTATAGTACTACAGAGGGAGAAGTTTATGCTTAAAGTTTTAACAGTTACTTTTTTTGCTCTATCCTTATCATCATGTGCTTTTTTATCCCCGTTAGATCAAAAGACCATTGATGAATTATCTACTTGTCAAATTCCCATAGAACAGGCCAGAAAAAATCTTTTGCTTAATGGTTGGGCCATACAACATGAGACTGCTACTGATTTTAGTACTGATTATAAATTAAGAAAAAAAGGAGCAGAAGACTCATACCAATTTATTGCTGTAGCTATAGATAAAAGTACAATTAAATTTAATTTGAAAGTTATAATAACTAAAGCAAAATTTAATTTAATGAATGGAACTGAACAAATTATTTCTCCTGCTGAAAGTGTTAGTTACACTCCTCAAAATCAATCGATCCTTAAAGAAATGAAAAATTATATTTGCAGCCTCTAATGTTCATGCTGATGATGGATATCAGGAAAATGTGGATGTTTATGCATTATCGCTGAGTGATTATGATGATGTGTATGTGAGTTGCCTGAGGGATCATGCTTAGAGTGTTCATGTTGATGATGTTCCTCGTGTGTATGCTCATGATTATGGCCTAATTCATTGTGGTTATGTTCGTGACCATGATTTTCGCTAAGATGAAACCAAACACCTCCGGCCATAAGAAGAAGAGCAATAGAGACTGGAATAGTTAAAGATTCACCTAAAAAAATAATTGATAGAATAGAACCAATAAAGGGAGCGGTTGAAAATACAGCGCCGGTTCGTGCAGTACCTATTGAACTTAAAGAAACAATAAAAGCAACTAGACTAACCCCAATACCTAAAAATCCAAGTACACCCACTTGCAGAATTTGAATATTCAAAAAAAGTTTTTCTCCAATTAAGTAACCTAATAGCAAATTAGAACTGCCAGCAATAAGTCCTTTAAATGAAGCTATAAGAACTGGATCTAAATGTGAAATATTTCTAGTAACATTGTTATCAATTCCCCATGAGAGACAAGCAGAGCAGATGAGAAAGAATCCTAAAAAAGTATCGATCCCCGCCGATGCTTTGGAGTTAAAAGATAAAGTTAAACAGCCTAATATGATGAGAATCATGCCGTAAACAATTTTTTTCTCAAAGTGTTCTTTAAAGATAAACCAAGCAATAAGTGAAGTAGATACGGCCTCTAAATTTAACAATAATGATGCTGTTGAACCGCTGATGCGACTAATTCCGTATGTAAGAAAGGCCGGCCCTAAAATTCCACCAAATAGTGTGGCCAGGAAGAACCATTTATAATCTGCTCTTTGTACCCGAGAAAAACAAATGCGAATGTTTCTTCTAGCTAAAATAATTGTAAGTAAACCAAGACCTGCAAAAAAATACAATAATCCGGCCATACTTTGAGGTGGAAGCTCTTTGGCCAAAAATTTTGAACCAGGAGCAATACATCCAAAGAAAAAAGCAGCGATAAGTGCCGCCCTGTAATTTTTTAATGCAAATAAATAACTATATTTCATTTCATTTCCATATCACAAAATCAACTTATAACTTTTAAAAATATAACTTTAAAAATATAACTTTAAAAATATAACTTTTAGAATACATGAAACTTAAAGATATTTTGTAATTTCTTTAATTTCTTTAAACTGATTTTTTTTAGAAGCTGGTATGGATTCCCCCAAACAATCTTCGATATGTTGAGTGACCAGAGCAGTTTTGGCGCTAATTATGGCCTTTGAGACTGCTTGAAGCTGTTGTGCTATCTTTAAGCAGGGTTCCTCTTTTTCCAGCATCTCTATCACTTTACTAAGATGTCCTGATGCCCGTTTAAGTCTCTTCATAATATCCGGATGTAATTGATGTTTTTCCATGAAATAACCTATCAAGGGGGATAGGTTATTGTCAATAACATAGTATTAAAACTTCGCTCTCGGCGATCTAATTGTATCGCTTCAGCCTCCTGCCCCTTAGGAATGGGAACTTAATCATTTTGTGGAAGACTAGAGATTAAATGATTACTTGAGCAGTAAATAGCTAATGTATTTTGCTAAGTAGAGAGGAATATTTATCAACTCAAATTTAACTTGGGCATGTTGATGACCATCAAATATTTTGGTGGAGAAATTTTTTTCTTTGTCATATTTATCAAGAGATATACGTACAGCTCGCTTATGTTTATGCAGGTGCATGAAATAAATCAAAGATTTCAATTTAGTTGAAGGTTCTGATTTTACTTCAATAGGGATTATCTCAGATTTTTCCTCTATTAAAAAATCAAGTTCTGCCAATGAATCCTTTTTTTC
>JADGAM010000235.1 GCA_015232015.1 Oligoflexia bacterium
TGTCATTAGATCCAGAAATAAATTTAGTACCAACTGGAGAAAACGCCACACCATAAATGCCAGAAGAATGCCCCTTAAAAGTTTTTATTGCTTGTTCGGGTTTATCAATATCCCAAAGTTTAATTGTTTTGTCAGAAGATCCAGAAATAAATTTAGTACCATCTGGGGAAAATGCCGTACTCAAGACTATGTCTTCATGTCCACTGAAAGTTTTTAAAGCTAGTTCATCCGCCCCTCTAAGTAGAGATGTAGATGAAGCAAAAACTACACAGCAAAAAAATAATAAATATAATTTATTTTTCATAATTCGTTTTTCCTTAACCATACTTAAAAGAGGTTTCGTGCAAAATACTTGATCCCTCTTCTGGAGCAACTTTTACAATCTATTGTAACAAAGTTGCTTTTGATGACTTAGAAATTTTCGAATTATTTTAATAAACATTTTATTATTAAATGCTTATCTCTTACAAAATAAATTTAATTGAAATAATTTAGCGGCCAATTTTAATGGCGTACGCAGTACACGTACTCGGTATATTGAAAAAAAACGGTCTCTATAATTTACAATCTTTGTAATTGCTCATTTATCCAACTCTTGTGTTTACGTTCATCAGCTAATCCACTTAAAATTAAAGACTGTGCTTCTGGCCAAATGTCCGTGCGAGAGTTCATTCTCTCATAGGCCGTATTTGTATCATCTTCATTGCTTCTCATAGCAGTTAAAATGAGCTTATCACTAATTAATGTTGCAATCACCACCTTACCTTTTGTTAGCAATTGTTTAATGCTTGGACCTTTAGGAACTTCTACTCCCTTACTTAATAACAGATTTGATAATTCATGGACATGTCGTTTATGATCTTGGGTAAATTCTTTTAGCACCTCTTTATATGTCTGGCCGTCAACCCTGTGGATAGCTTCTTCATAAGCTTCTATTGCATCATAATCAAGTTCGATAAGTGATTTTAGAGCATCTGAAAATTCTTTTTGAGTTCCAACGAAAGTTACCATAGTAGACCTCCTTATAGAGTCTGCTACGTCAGCGCGATCGCAGCTTCCTGTCGCGCGCGCTGACATTGCTATCCTATAGACAGCATTTCGGTCTCAGCGGAACCACCCACGACCGAAAACTGCTTTCAAGTGATATTACATTCTTTTTTTACTTCACGTCTACCTACTTATTTTTTCAGTTAGCCTTTTCCTACTTATTTATTTATATATAAGCTTATTTTTGAAAGGAAAGTTTTTACATTCTTATTTTATGGCCCGTCAAAAACTTCTTTTTAAAGAAATATTCATTTTATTGTTAGGATTAAATAAAATATTTTTACCTCTAAAAATTATCACTTTACCTCTTCAATTAATTTTATTTTATTAAGATATAACTAGTTAATAATAAAAGCTTAATAAAAATTGTTCAAAAAATTTTCAAGTCATTAACTCAAAATTTGTTACACTTAGGATGTGTTTAAAAATAAATTAAACACCGACTTATAATAATATTTTTGTAACTAGTCAGCTAGCTTCGGTAACTGGTCAAGGACACTATGAAAAAAATTTTCAAAATCAAAATATCTGTTTTATTTTTTCTAACTTATATTATTTTATTTAATTCTACTCCATCCTGGTCTGCAACAGAGAGTAATCCAGTTACTAGTAATCAAACTGCTAGCAAGGAAGAATTGCAGAAAGAAGTTTCTTCTACAACCAATACAACAAATGCAACAAAAGTACTTCTAAATACAAAAGGAGAATCAAAGCATTTTCCCTCTAAAAAATTGAGCTCTATGGAATTATTTTCTGTAACAAATTATACGGGCACTTGTGGTGGCTCAATCTATATCAATTCCGCACTACGAGAGGATAAGATTTATAAATTAATAGGCCTGTATGATATTCGATATATAGATAATGCACTTAAAAAGTTGCCTGCCTGGCCTGGTAAATCTTATAGAGGAATAAATTTTACTAATGAAAACCTGAAGAAGGCGTTTTTGAATAGAAAAGCTGGAGATCTATTTATTGATAAGGCATTCCTCTCATCCAGCAAGAGCGACAAAGTTGCTTTAAGTTACTATGGAGAAAATGGAATTTTTTTTGAGATAGATGGGTTGACGGGGAGAGATTTAGAAGCTGCCGGTTTAGGTAATTCAAATGGAGTGGAGAAAGAGATTCTTTTTCCTAGAGGAACGAAATTCATTATTAAATCAATAAACGAAGATATTATTCATCTCAAAGAATTAGAATAAGGGCCTGTGAAATAATAAGGGCCCTAATCAAATTTATCAATAATTTGTGTTACTTCATTCAAATTTGATGTAACATTAGTAACAATTTTCATGGCCACAAATAAAATTATAATAATAGAGACGACTTTTGTGGCGATTAGTTGAAGACGATCTAAGACGAGATCAATATCATTTGAGAGATTATCAGATATTTCTTTCAAGCTCTCACATTCCCTTCCAGCAATACTTCCAATGTGCCAAGTTTTAATAATATCCTTTGGAATCACATCATTTTTTTTTAGGCCTTCGATATGATCTCCCCCCTCTTTAATGGACTGTAAAGCAAGTTCAAAACTTTTTTTAAATTTTTTTGTTGAACAATTTTGCTTACAACAATCAAGTGTTTCATTAATTGGCATTCCACTAGATATTAAAAATCTATAAATATCAATACCTCGTTTGAGTTCATAAAGTGAAATTAACTTTCCAAAAAGAGGCAAATGTAGAATATAATCAGTAAAACAACTTCTTTTTTGCCAATCCATGACAACCAATCTATAGATGAAGATTATTATGGCATAGATAATTAGTAGAGGAATTATAATTCTAAAAATAAAACCAATTAGAAGAATTTTCTCTTGAAGAAAATCAAGAAAAGGAAAAAGGATAATTGCTAAGTGTAACAAAACTATCGGATAGATCATTTGATTGATCACCTTTTTTATAAGAGTTACTTTCAGGTCAATATCATTGCTAAGTTGATTTAAGATTTCCGCAGTAAGACCAACTTTGGAATAAGCATTGATTAAAGAAATTTCTCCTATTGGAAAGTATTGTGGATACTCTTCTAATGTTTTAACAAGATTTTCATTTTCCCGAAATTTGTTGATAAGAAGGGGAATAATCATTTCATATCTTGAGTCTCTGCCATCCATTGATTTCAGTGCCTGATCTAATGAAAAACCTGAATGTAACAATTTTCCAATATTACGATAAAAATCTTTTCTTTCTATTTCTTTTTTTAGAGACATAAAATCTCCTGACTATCTTTAAAAAATATCGTTTATCTTTTGCAAAACATTTGGATTATATGTTGGAGCTAACCACTCTTCTGACAAAGATTTTTTATAAAATAATCCCCATGATTTTTTTAATGGCCGATACTCATTTTCAAGTTGCTGACGATGAAAAAGATCAAGATTATTTAAAACACTGAAAAATGCAGACTCATCTGAAAATGATTTTCCTATAAGTCCATTGGGGTAACCTAGACCATTATATGTTTCATGATGTTCATGAATTAACTTATATACAAGAGAAGAAATGGGAATCATTCTTTGCTTTAATATTTGTCTACTAACTTCAACATGGTTTTTATAGTCTGTATTTATATCTGTATCTGTATCAATTTTATATGCTATCGCCGCCTTGCCAATATCATGCAAGAGAGCTGCTTTAGCAAAATCTAAAGCTGTAGCATTTTCAAATTTTAAAAGCTTTGAAAAACATAATGAGTAGATGGCCAAATTTATTCCATGACTTAAAAAAGAGTCATCGCTAAAAGGCAATTCACTAAGTGCTTCTACTTTACTTGGAAATAAATTAATAATATTTTGTATGCGATCTATGATCTCAATTAATAATGTATTTATTTCCTGCCCCCTCTTCATATAATCATTTTTTGAATTGTCTATCAATTCTCCAATCAACATCTTATATTTTTTACGAGTGTAATGTAACTCCTCTGAAAAATGAATAGCGCCTTTAGGAAGTGCATATTTTAACAATTCATCAAAATCTTGATTTTTTAAATATAAGTGTCCTATTCCACGACTTATTAAAGTAGATAATTTCAAAGTAGTTAATGTCTCTCCTTTAGATAAAAACATAGAGTACTCCTGCCCTTTAGGTCGATAAAAATAAAGATCCACCGGATAGCTCTCACCCACCAAAAAATCTCTAGTTAAAAGAGAACGATATGATTGCCAACAAAAAATTTGATAAGAAAAATTTGTCATTAAGAAGATGGAATATTGATTTTTAATTAATAACACTGTTGAATAATTTAATTTTTTAAAATTTTTATAATTTGATGAATTTTCATTAAATAAAATAACTACTGTAGCTTTAGAATTATTTTGAATTAATGATGAATAGAACTCAGTAAGTATATTACTACTGCCTTCAATAATTTTTTGTTTCTCATATAAAATGGCCTCATCAATTATTGTAAAATCTATTGGATATTTTTCAGATACCAGATAATTTGCAGCAGTAATGGAGTGTAGAGTACAAATTCTTGATTTTCGAGGTAAATTTGCCATCATATTTTTTTCAAAAGAAAAATTTTTACTTAATATCAAAATATTTGGAATTAATCTGTATTTGCCTTTTTCAAAAGCAAAAGTATTATTGTTACTATTAAACATGTTTAATCCCATTATTACTCTCCTCTTTACATAATCTATCTTAAACTATCTTCATTTCATCTATCATTAATTTCTAGTATAACATTGATCTAAAATAGAAACGATGTTATGATACTTAAATTTATATTTACATGAATAATAGTACAAAAAACTCAACAGAAAATTTTTTCATTATAGTTCCACCATCCTTTGAAGAGTTGGCACTTAAAGAAATCACTTTTAAGTGGCCCCTAATAATAGATCTTTTTTCTCGACTTAATAACTTGCCAAATGAGAGCGAGTACGTGGAAAATATTAAGACAATGGAGAAACAGATACAGATTGAAAAACAAATTGAACAAATCTATGGAGGGCTTTTAATTTCACTTCCTGAAAACATGGGATATTTACTAAATCCAATATTAAAAATTCCTACTCGAATTTTAATGAGACTTACTAGTTTTAAATGTCGTGATTTTCCTAAGCTATATAACAAAATTAGAAAATTTCCTTGGAATAAATATTTAAAAGGCCAACTTCCCTCTATTGAAGCATCCGCAGAGAAATCTCGTCTTCATCACACAGGAAGAATTATTGAAACAACAAAAGAGGCAATTTTAAATTATTATCAAGGGCAACCTCCCTCTAAAAAATCTTTAGAGGAGGTTAAAGAAATTAACATTGAAAATTTTTCTATTTACATTCGCTTTGAAAATGACATTTGTACAGTAAGTATTGATACCTCAGGAGAGGCACTTTATAAAAGGTCTTATAAAAAATTTGTTAATGAGGCCCCTCTAAGAGAAAATTTGGCCTCTGGACTACTATTAAAATTGAATGAATTTATTGATTTTCCTGAGGGCGAAGGCAAAATGCTTATTGATCCTATGACTGGTTCAGGTACATTTATTATTGAGGCGGCGTTATTTAACACTTTAAATTTTACTAGAGAGTATTCATTCACTCTATTTCCTTGTTTTAAAAAATATATATCTAATTATCAAACATTACAAACACTACAAACACTGCATTCATCAGCTGATGATCAATTACATCACCTCCAATATCAAAAATATTTGGCCATAGATATTGATGATAAAACTATCACCTCTACCTCGAAAAATTTTGAACTATTAAAATCATTAAATCTTAATTCTATTCCTATTAAGTTAATAAAAGCAGATGTTTTTGAAATGAGTTATGTAAATCTAGAACCTCTAAAAAAAGTGATCATCGTTAATCCACCCTATGGAATACGTATAAAATTAGAGTTAAAATTTAAAAACAAGGTTAATTTTTTTCAAAAATTAATAACTACTCTCTTAGATAATTTTAAACCTAATATTATAGGTATAATTGTTCCTCGAGATATTTCTTATAAACAATTCAAGCTACCAACAAATATTTTATCATTATCAGTTTTTCCTTTTATTCATGGCGGATTAAAATTAAATTTTATTATCTATAAAGTAATATAAAAAAGTAATATAAAAATAAAACAATATAAATTAAAACCATTATCTAATCTAATTAGCGAACCTAATTAAATTTAATTAACAGAAGCTTGCAAAGTGTACCTCTTTAGGGCAGTATAGTAAGTCTATTCTTTATTATATCAATACAAATCAGTCTTTATGTAGATTAGAAATGTAAATGTAAAAGTTATTCATTGGAGGTTAATTTTATGAGTAAAAAACGCGTTGTAATTTTGCGAAAGAGTTGAACACCATCAAATCTGCAAAGGCATATCCTAAGATCCCACTGCAAATTAACATTAAAGCTATTTGATGAGGTACAATGGCATTGCGACCAAATAATAAAAAACTGACTGTGATAAATAGTGTG
>JADGAM010000236.1 GCA_015232015.1 Oligoflexia bacterium
AACAGAACTAATCAGTAAAAGAACGGCGGTTATAAGCATAATCGTTCTTATGGCGGTCTTTTCACTATTAAAAAATTCTAAAAACTTATGAGAAAACTTTGAAGCATAACTAGAAAGAATGTAGAGAACAAAATAAATGTAAGAATGAGGATGAATGCAAGAATAAGGGTGAACATGATGTTCAAAGACAA
The DNA here is from genome assembly GCA_015232015.1 of Oligoflexia bacterium. GTDB lineage: Bacteria > Bdellovibrionota > Bacteriovoracia > Bacteriovoracales > Bacteriovoracaceae > JADFZW01. Next base: position 192 of record JADGAM010000236.1, read on the forward strand.
AGATACAAAGAATTAATGTTAGTAGCAGAGACGTGTGCGAATGTTCCCCAAAGGCCGGCCAAAACATTTCGAGAAGCACTTCAAAGTTCTTTTTTTGCTATGATCGCTCTAACATTAGAGGTTCAAGAGCAAGGACTGAGCTTTGGAAGAATTGATCAATGGACTTATCCTTATTACAAGGCAGATATTGAAAATAAGCGCCTTACTCCTGAGGAAGCATATGAACTTATTTGTTGTTTTACGGTTAAAATGTCAGAGCTTAATCCTGCTTTCCCTGAATTAGGAACTAAATTATATGGTGGAATGATGAGTGGCCAAGGGGCCGATTTTGGAGGTGTTGATCCTGCAACGGGTGAAGATGCAACTAATGAGTTAACCTATATGTTTTTAGATGCCTGTGGGCTGGGAATGCGCCAACCAAATTATCACGCTAGAATTTCTCCTACTAAAAGTAATACAAAATATTTAAATGAAATTTCAAGGTTACTTTGTTCTGGCTCTCCTACTCCTGCTTTGTTTAATGATGATGTGGCCATACCTCTCATGCAAAAAACTCACAATACCTCTATAGAGATGGCCCGTGATTATTCTATTGTAGGGTGTATGGAATTAGTTCTTAGTGGGAATCATTTCGGTGATACTGATTGGGCCTTAATCAATATTGTTAGGCCGCTAGAGGTAATTGTAAAAGATGAAAAATTTATTACGCCATCAAATATGAATGATGTAGTAAATTATTACAAGTTACATTTAAATGAACAATTTGAAAACATAGTTAAAGATGTTTGGCGACTAGAAAAAGGCCTGAAGGAATTTCCGACTTTATTGAGTGATGCTCTAATTGATGGTTCAATGGAAAAAGGATTAGATGTTAATAATGGAGGTGCATTTTATAATTCTGGTGGTGTTCAGGCCGTTGGCCTCGCAGATGTTAGTAATTCTCTCGCGGCCATAGATCATTTAGTTTTTCAGAAGAAAATTTGTACGTGGGAGGAGTTAAAAATAGCATTACAATGTAATTTTAGAGGATCAGGATTAGTATCAGAGGCCCCCCTTAAAAAAACTCATGATGAATTACGAGCAAGATGCATTTCCTCTCCCAAATTTGGAAATGATGAAGAGTTGGCAGATTACTATGCTGATATAGTTATGAAAATATTTTCCCAAATATTAGATCAATATAAAAATACTCGAGGGGGAAATTTTCTGGCCGGATATTATTCTATGACCACCCATGTAGTGTTTGGAAAAAAAACTGGAGCAATACCTTCAGGGCGAATGGCGGGTGAAATGTTTGCCAATGGTTTTTCACCAACATTAGGAAGTGAAATGAAAGGCCCAACTGCGGCCCTTAATTCGATTGCTAAGCAAACCCCCGGGGCCAACGGTACTTCCACAAATATTAAATTTGATATCGAATTAATGAGAGGGAGCGAAGGAATTGATTTAATGAGAGGAATAATATTGGGTTTTTTTAATAGAGGAGGCCTACAGTTGCAAGTTAATATTCTTGATCGGGCCATGCTCTTAGATGCCTTAAGTAATCCAGAGAAATATCGTGATTTAATAGTTAGAGTTTCTGGTTACTGTGCATACTTTAATGATTTGTCTCCCGAAATGAAAAAAATTATTATTAATCGTATTTCTCATAAATCAATATAGATATTAGATATTAGATATTAGATATTAGATATTAAGATACAAGCGATATGATAAACACGCTAGCAGCAGACAAGGGATACTGGTCGGGAAAGAACCGCCAGCGACTAAGGCCCGTCTTTATACAAAATCATGAAAATTGTTTTTTATTTTAAAATTCAAAAATCAAGTCAAAAACCCTAAATTGCATGATTAAATTAGTATATTGTCCATAATATATATTGAACTAAGGCCCATCAGAAAATAACTGCTCTTTTTTTGTGCGGAGTTAGGCCCTAAGCATATCTCAGTTGCCTCTGACAAGCATGTTCAGCTCTCTCGCAACGAAATTTTTTAAAGAGACTAATCTCTACTTACAAAAAAATGAGTTTGTATCTGTGTGAGTCTGCCCAAAATTTACGCCATTAAATAACTATAAATCAAAAATATTTAATCATCTAATCATGTAAAAATATTGCCAAAAAAAATAATTTTAAAAAAAATATTTGATCAAAAATTTTTATTGATAAACTAGATCTAAAGAAACTAACAAATGCCGCGCGAACAACTTGCGTGACCTTCAATTAGGAAAATAACGATGAATATGTATTTGAAAAATATTTTACAGTTTTGTTTCTACTTTCTTCTGCTCTTTTCTCAATATGCCTTTGCTTCTATTACTGATGAAGAATTTAAAGAAATTGTAAAAAAAATAGAAAATATTTATACTCCAAATTTTAAAAAACAGGGTTACTCTTTTAATACCAAAGTTGTAGAGAATAAGGATTTTTTGGCAACGGAAACCAAAGGAAGAGGCAATAAGGCCTTTGTTATTATTCATAAGGGAATTAAAGATCATCCGCTCATGGATGCTGATGCTGTTGCTTTAGTTTACTGTCATGAGGTTGGTCATTTAATGGGTGGTTCCCCATTTGAAATGGAGCTAGAAGAGAACCAGACGCGGAAGTTCCAAGGGGAACAGGCCAAAGAATATCCTCGCTCTTTTGAAGGCCAAGCTGATTATTTTGCTTCATTAAAATGCATGAGAAGATATTTGGCCAATGAAAATAATATTAAAGTTGTAAAACAAATGAAAGTTGATAAGACAGTATCAGAACTATGTAACAAATCATTTTCGGATGAAGGAAAAGCAGCTATCTGTATAAGAACTGCTATGGCCTCTATGACCTTACTTAGCACATTTGCTGTTTTACATGAAAATGAAAGTCCTCAATTTTCCAAGACCGATAACTTGATATCGTCAAAAACTCGAAAAGGTCATCCCCCACTGCAATGTCGCTTAGACACTTTTATGGCCGGCGCTCTATGCCCTGTTGATGTGGAAATTGAAGTTAGTTATGAGAATATTCATCAAGGAAGCTGTTCTTTATTGGGGGGCCACAACACTCGTGCCATCAGACCTCGTTGCTGGTTTTATTCAGAGACAGAAGAAAAAATTTTTTCTGGCCATGCTGGCGCCGGAGTGAGTGCGGGTTCTAGTTCCTTAATTAGTAAAGAAGCTCCCGATTGTCGATAAAAGGTCCGATAATTTCTATTATATATAAAATGTTTAAATTTCCACTCTGATAATCTTAGCTTATTAAATTGAATAGAAGATCCCTTTATCAAAAAGCCCATTTTTTTTTCCTAAAAACGGAATAGTTTCTTATCTTACTGGTGAATGTAATAATTTAGATGCTTCTCTTGGATATCGAGTTGAGGGGATGGTGGCCGCTAGATTGAAATATTATCAATCTCTTCACCCTCTAAAATCTGAGATTGGTTATTTTAAACCGTATACCCTTGATAAAAACGATAAAGTAAAATTTTTACAAGGAAGGGTTAAATGAGCAGCCCCTACGCTACCGTCAATAAGGACCATGTACCATTATTATTTGATAAAATACACAGCCCTTGATCGCTAACTTTTTTTCTTAATTTTGACAGATGTACATCGATAGTGTTTGGTTCAACGTTAATCTCCCCCCATACTATTCTTATAATCTGTTCTCTTGTTAATGTTTTCGTATCCGATTTCAAAAACGCATTTAAAATGCAATATTCCTTTTTTGAAAGCACATAGATAAATTTTTCAAAATCACATGTTATTTTTATATCATTCAATGTATTTTTTTGAATTTTTTTAGCATTCGAACTAATAATTTCAGATTCAACATAACCAAAAACACAATCGTCTGTTTTACTTCTCTTACTATCATCATTTATTTGTTTTTCTGATTGCAAGATAGATAGTTGATTATGTATTGAAATGTTTTTTTCGATTTTGGCAAGCAACTCCTCTTTTACAAATGGTATAACTAAATAATCCAAAGCTCCCTTGTTAAAACAAAATCTTATCACATCAAGGTCAACAAAAGAGGAGAAGATTAAAAATGGTAGTTTTAATATTTTTTGCTCTTTATATTTTGATAGAAAATTTATAAAAATTTCGCTTTTTAAATTTAGGTTAGCTAGCAATAAATCACATCTTCCACTTTTATTTTTCAATCTATTTTCTAATTCCTCAATGTTTTTTAAAAAAAATGTTTCATAACGTATATCCAAGCTATCTTTATATTGAGAGATATATTTCTCCTCCCCATCTAAAATCCAAATTACTTTTGTTTTTTTCATCATATTTTTTATACCTTACTACACAAAGTGCATCTAACTTTTAAACCAAAATATTAATAATTTTTTAAAATATCAAATGGGTGTAACCGGTTTTCCACTTGCTTCCCACTGAAGTGTATGACTCGAGAATTCTGCAAATCATTGCTTTCCTCATCTAGTTCCGTGGATATCGGAGGAAGATCGGTTACATCCTTCATAAATATTGTTAGCAATCTCTATTCTTTATTTATATAACCACGGCCAAGCATGCTATGACAAAACATCTGTTTTTTACTGCAATCACTCATCACCTGCATTAATTTACTATTGGTAAATGGTTTTGTTATACATGCATTGGAATATTTAGCGATATTACTTTTTTGTTTTTGAGGGAAATCAAGATATCCGGTGATAACAATTACTATTGTATCCTTGGTTGAAGCAATCTCTCTTGCTTTTTCTATAAAAACATCACCTGAAAGATTGGGCATTTTAATATCTGTTATTATGTAATCAAATTTTTCATTTTTAATTTTATTTAATGCCACCTCTCCATCTGCTGCAGTTGACACTTGGAAACCATTTTTTTCAAAGTGTCGCTTCAACATCATTATTATAATTTCTTCATCGTCAACAATTAAAACTTTACCTTGAATAGTTACATCTTCATTTTTCTTTATATTTTTTTCTAGTGGTAAGATTTTTTTATCATTTAACGGAAATTGAAGAATGAATGAAGTTCCTATTCCTTTTATTGATTCTACGCTAATTTCCCCTTTAAATGAAGAGACAATGGATTTACAAATGGATAAACCTAATCCTGTTCCCATGCCTAATGGTTTTGTAGTGTAATGAGGCCTAAAGATATTTGATTTTGTCTCTTCATCCATTCCTTCGCCATTATCTTCTATAATAATTTTCAGCATATCCTCTGACTCTTCACTTCTGATAGTAATTAATCCAAAAGTTTTATCTAAATTTTTATTTTTAATGGCATCTCGGGCATTGTTTAAAATATTCATAATAATTTGTTGAAATCCTCCTTTATTTCCTTCAATCAATGATTTTTTCGAATTTAATTCTACTTTTATCATTACATTTTCTTTTTGATATATTGCTTTTATCAAATCTAGTATTTCTGTTATAGCTTGATTTACATCAATGGTTTCTAATTTTTCTGCATCTTTCCTGGCAAATTTTTTTAACGAACTTACTAATGTAGATATTCTCTCCACTGCATATTCAACTTTTTTCATCAATTCGTCTCGTTCTGAAACGTTTCTGGTTTCTTTTAAAAAATCAATATTGTAGTTGATTATGGTCAAAGGATTGTTTACTTCATGGGCAATCTCTGCGGCCAAGTTTCCTATGCTGGCCATCTTCAAAACGTGATCACTATACAGTGATTTTTCAATCTGAATCTTATCTGTTTCTGTAGTCGTTTTTGTTTCTGTTTTTGTTTTTTTGAGTTCACCCTCCTTAGATTTAGTTAAAATGACAACATCAATTAATCTCACATCATTCGAATTCTTTGGCAGTATGTATCCATATTCATGAACCCATCTGCTTTCCTCTTCACTAACTTTAATTCGATAATCAACATCGTAGGTTTGCGTTTCATTGGAAATAGCGCTTTTAATTTCGTTAATAACTATATCCCGATCCTCGGGATAAATTTTGTCCATAAACCCTTTTGCCTTAAGTGTTTCTGCCGATATCCAACAAGTACTTTCTTTTTTTTTCCCAATATAGGAGATAGTAAAATTATCATCAAAGACTTTTCTACAAATTATCCCAGGAATAACTGCTTGAATATTTTCAAACATATCTTCTATTTCATATGCCTTTTTTTGATGCTTTTTTATGCTGCTGACATCTTTTAATGAAACAAAAAAATAATTATCATTGATACAATTGACAGAGATATCTAACCATTTATCAATCTTCTGAAAATA
>JADGAM010000237.1:0-527 GCA_015232015.1 Oligoflexia bacterium
CCATCAACTAGTGTTGTTTTGCCATGGTCAACGTGAGCTACGATAGCAATATTTTTTATTTTGCTAAATGCTTTCATTTTTTTCTCAATTTTAAAAAGAATTAATATTTATAATATTTTAATTATTTTGATACTATGAATTTCTATATTTCATTCCATTACATTCAATTCAATTTCATCTTAATTCCATTTCTTATTTTAACTACTCTCACTTACTATCCCTAATAAATTCTAAAAATAAGTTAAAAACATAGGTAACTATGTTAGATCTTAGGGATAAAAAAAATTTATTGATTTTTTTCTCTGCCGATATTTTAATGCATTTTCGATGTAAAGAATTTTTATTTATCTTTTATTTTATTTATCTTCTATTATCTCAACGTATATTCTATCTCATCACCAAATTTCTCTCCTAATGCAATTTTCAATACATCTTTAAAATGTTTAACTGGATGGAATTTAAGTCCCTTTCGATGCCTTTCAGGTACCTCTTTTAAATCTTTTAAATTTTCATGTGGGAAAATAATA
>JADGAM010000237.1:648-2974 GCA_015232015.1 Oligoflexia bacterium
TATTATGGGCCAAACTATAAAGAGCTAATGCCATAGAAATGCCAGCACTAGGCCCGTCTTTAGGAATAGCACCAGCGGGAAGATGCAAATGAACTTCATGATTGGCCAAAAAATCTCTAGGGCCTGGTCCTTCTTGCATACGACTAGTATAATTTTGGTTAAAATCATTAATAGTGCATTTATTTATTTCACAATATGCGTTTTTAGTATTGTTATGATCAGTTATTTCTTTTTTTGTACTTTTTTTCTTTTTTACTTTCGTTTTATCTCTTTCCTTTTCTTTTTCTTTCTTTTTCTTTTCCTCTAATTTATCTTTTATTTTTATTTCATCTTGTAATAATTTTCTAACATAACTATAGGCCAAATTTGCTGATTCACTCATAACATCACCTAACTGGCCAGTAATTTTAAATCCTTTTCCTTGAAGCGGAATAGATTCAATTCGTAAAATATCTCCTCCATATGGAGTCCATGCTAATCCAATAACCACTCCTGGAGTTAAAAATTTTTCCGCCTTATCAACCTGAAAACGTGCAACTCCCAAATGCTTTTCTAAATCTACGGCCGTGGGAATAAATTTCTTCTTGCTCTTTACTCTTACTTTTAGAAAAGCGGCCTTTCTACATAATTTGGCCACATTTTGTTCCATAGTTCTAACACCAGGCTCTCTTGCATAATCAGCAATTAATTTTTTCAAGACAATCACTGAGAGAGTAAAATCATTATTTGTCAACCCATGTTTCTTAAGTTCTTTAGGAATGATCCATTTTTTAGCAATTGAAACTTTTTCTTCCAAAGAATATCCACTTAATTCTATTAGTTCCATCCTATCTAATAATGGTCCAGGAATATCTTCAATATAATTTGCAGTAGCAATGAATAAAACTTTCGATAAATCAAAAGATACATCAAGATAGTTATCAATAAATTTTACATTTTGTTCTGGATCTAAAACCTCTAGAAGAGCAGATGCAGGATCGCCTTGAAAAGATTGTCCCATTTTATCAATTTCATCAAGCATAATCACTGGATTATTTACTTCCACTCTCTTAATGGCCTGAATGAGTTTACCTGGCATGGCCCCTACGTAAGTACGCCTATGACCCTTTATCTCCGCTTCATCTCTCATTCCACCGAGACTAAATCTATAAAATTCCCTTCCTAAAGAAGATGCAATACTTTTTCCAAGAGAAGTTTTTCCAACTCCAGGAGGCCCTGTAAAACAAAGTATGGTTCCATCATACTGAGGTTTTAATTTTCTTACTGCTAAAAATTCCAAAATTCTTTGCTTGGGTTTTTCAAGACCATAATGATCTCTCTCTAAAATTTCTTCTGATTTTTTAATATCTATAGTATCTGCTGTAGATTTATTCCAAGGTAATTGTGCCAACAATCCTAAATAAGTTCTTATCACATTATGTTCTGGGCTACTTTCATGTATACCCTCAAGTTTTGCCATTTCCTCCATAGCAACTTTATAAACCTCTTTAGGCATTTCTGCTTTTTTTAAATCCTCTTCCAATTTTTTTATATCTTGAGTTTTTCCATCCTCCTCCATTCCTAATTCATGACGAATAACTTTCATTTGCTCTCTTAAAAAATACTCTTTTTGGTATTTGTTAACTTTATCATTAACTTCGTCAGTAATTTTTTTCTGAATATCGGCAACGTCTTTTTCGCGTTTTAAATACACAAGTAATTTTGCAAATCTTTTCTTTACAACCAAAGTCTCTAAAAAATCTTGGGCCTCGGGAATATCTAATGACAAAGCGAATGCCACTAAATCTGCAAGTGCTCCAGGAGATGGAGTGTTAATCATGGCCAATTTCATCTCTTCATTGAAATATGGATTTAATTCACTTAGCTTTTTTACTTGATTAATAACTGATCTGGTATATGCATCTAACTCTGAATCAGTTTCTAAAATATCTTCAAATATTTCAGGCGCAACTATTAGTAAATTGCCTTCTTTAAGAAAATTTTTAGCACGATATCTTTTAAGACCATGAACCAATAAATTTACTGAACCATCTGGAAGTTTTAATTTTTTTACAATCTTACAAATAACACCAACTTCAAAAATATCTTGTGCATAAAAAAGAGAGTGTTTTAATCTTTTCGCTTTATCTTGCTCATTCTCATTCTCATTATAATTATCATGCTTTTGCTTTTTCTTGTGCTTTTGCTGATCGCTAATATTATGTTTTTCATTATCATTGTCATTGTCATTTATTGAACCAGCAACTGAACCCGTAGTTGTATTAATGTCAATATCTTCTACGAGCACTCCTACTCTTTCTTCATCATCTTTTAGACTTATATCATC
>JADGAM010000237.1:3074-3454 GCA_015232015.1 Oligoflexia bacterium
TAACCTGTATGGGCCAAATGTTTCTCCATTTCAGGTACAAATCTGTCTTCAGTTAAAACGATAGGAGCTATCATGCCAGGAAAAATTGGGCTATTCATAATAGGAATAACTACAGTAGAGGTCAATTTAAGTCCAGCAGGCATACTTATTGCTTCAGTCTCAATTTGAACTTCCATTTCATTTTCAAGATTATTATTACTATTATTGTTACTATCTAATGACATCACTCTCTATCTCCTCCAGTATTAAATTTTCACATCTACAACCAATCTTCCAGGGTTTTCTAAATAAAAAATTTCATAATTTAACACTTTTTTAAACTCCATCTCAACGGATAATAAATCATCTTCTATAGGATAAAAAAGTAAATTCTTAACAAA
>JADGAM010000237.1:3493-6332 GCA_015232015.1 Oligoflexia bacterium
AATTAATACTAGTATTATAAAAATCTAAGTACAATTTTTTTTCTTTATTTGAAACAAATGCGTACATCCTTGGAATTTTTTTAGCATTGAAATCAAAAACAATCCTCTCAAAACCTTCTTTGGCCTTATACATATGTCTAATCGAATTCATCGTTATTTTTTTTGAATCCATAGTTTCAGTAAAATCATTTTGAGACTCTGATCCCGATTCTACGTCTACATTCAACTCTTTTGTATCACTAGTATTATTGCTGATTCTAGATGTAGCTGAATTCACTCCTTTAAAAAATACTCCATCTGTTATATATACTGATCTTTTTTTAGAGGCAATTTTTCTTATTTTCTCTTGAAAAATTCCCTGAGCGTTAGCGTTTTTAACAAAATTAAAACCAATGCCACAACAAAAATCAATTCCTGTGAAATAAAAGGTTATACTTAAGGTAGATGCAAAAAACAAATATACAATGAAATAAAAATTAAATAATAAAAAAAACTTTTTAATACTGACTTTCTTTATCATTAAGGCATCTCCTTGTTCAATGTTCACTATTTAATATTTAATCTTCAAAAATCACAAAATTAACAATTGAGAAATTTCTATATTTTTATTTTATATTAATTTACGCTCTTACACCAAGAATCTTGATGCATTAATACTGTCTAATTTTAAATTATCAACCTCATGCAAATGAAAATATATTGAGAATTAAAATAAAATTAATTCTTAATTTTTAATTCTTAATTTTTAACTCTTAATTTTAACTTTTAATTCTTGACTCGGAAAAATTTGATCAAAATATTTCGAAAATTAAACATAGAAAAAATTAAAAAAATGCCACATAGAACACTTAGTACATTGTAAAATGATTGAATTGGACCACCTAGGTCAATTTTATTTCCAGTACTTAAACTATTATTTCTTCCGTTCTCATCGTCACTACCCCCATTGTTATCTCCATTATTCATCCAAAAAATGGTACCACAGCCAAATAATCCTCCGCTCTTTTTATTTCTTCCTCTAGCAATCGATGATCCAGAGCTATCTTGAGTACTAGTAAATGCCTTTACCTCAAATGCCCCCTGAGCATCAGGGCAACTTTTATTGTCCTCATATGGTTTATATATTCTTCGATCTGCAATAGAGTAAGTGCCATCTGACTCCTTTTTGCTTATGTAGGCAATTAATAAATAAAAAGAACCACTCTCTAGGAAGGAGGTATAGGCAGGAAAAAAATAATCCATAATATCAATTCCATATAATGAATTCGTTATATATGAATTGTTATTGTAGGTAAATGCCACTGGTTTCACTCTTATTTCAAATTTATTTTCAGAACTATTGTTATTACTAAGACGAAATTTAGTATTATTGCTTAAATTTAAGTAAGGACGTCCATCTCCATCCAACGCTATACCTTCAGATGAATCAGGATAAATCCCTTGAGAAACTCCATTTTTAAAAATTTTAACTACTGTTCGCAACTGTGAATAAAAATTTTGAGAAACAAGTCTTAACTCCAAATAATATTCGTTTTGAGAATTAATTGCATAACTTGATAAATCAACATTTATCACATCTTCGTTGTTTTCATCTATTTCTTTTGTACTAAAAGAACCAACCATGGCCGTTCCATATCCAGAGGCAGTTCCTTTAGGAATCATGTCTAACAAAAAACTTCTAGTTGTCTGAAAAATAGCATAATCCTTGTCTGATAAATAATCTATAGGAGAGTCGAGTCCACATTTAATCGTAATACTTCCCACATCCACACTTTTTTCATCCTCTGATATATAAATCCCTTGAGGGTGACCAATATCATCTGCATCACAAGTGGTAAAAAAACTTCCTTTATAACTACTTCCACTACAAAAATGTTTACTTGCTGATAAATAATAATCAGGTACTGATGCAAATATATTAACAGGATTTATATACAAATAATAAATATCATTCAGAGGAAGTCCATTTATAACAAATTTTCCTGTATCTTCAGTGAATACACCAGTTATAACCCTTCCTTCCTTCATTGATACAACTTGTACTTGAGCTGCAAATATTCCCACCAATTTTTTAGAACCTATCACTGCTCCCTTTATAGTTCCAGTTCTAAGATTGGAAATACTAATACCATCGGTAGGAGCTATATTAAAAATTCCAATTATATCGTCAGTATCTAAAGTTGATTGACCTACAAATGCTGTATAAAGCATTGTAGAATCTTTTATCTGACTGTGGGCCAATCCTAATAAATGTCCCATCTCATGAGTTACAATATCTGCTAACTTTGGAGGATACAGATTGTTTATGGCGGCCGTAAAAATTGAATCTTGATTTAATATTATATCAGCTTCTACAATCTCTTCAGTATTTCCCTCATAGCTTACATTGGTAACACCTAAAACTCCGCTAGATAGCGCTGTCGACTTACCAAAGTAAATATCATTCTGTTTATTATTGGCCCCTGGATTTTTTACAGCACCATAAGTATTTTTAAAAACATTAATTTGCAATTCAGATTTTCCATTCCATTCTTTGGCGGCATTTTCAACAACATTCATTATCATATCACTATTTTTATTATAATTATTAGTGGTATCTACATATACATTTATATTTTTTTTCTTCCAAAAAATAATCGCACCTAAGCTATTTCTATCCATAACAAAGGCATAACTTTGAAAATTATCAGAATAAAAATATTCAAAAATAAAAACAAAAATACAAACAAAAACAAAAATGAAAATTTCTAATATTTTTATCATTTTTTTATTTTCTTCTTAAGATTTATTCCCATAAGCAAAAAACATATTCCTAAAAAAGTGATCATTAAAACCGTTA
>JADGAM010000238.1:0-379 GCA_015232015.1 Oligoflexia bacterium
AAAGTAAAAAAAATAATTTCATTAGTATTATACGATGTTGGATTTTTTTCTTCTTAAAAATTATAATAACATTGTATTATTATTTTTGTAATTTTTATTTATTTAAATATTTATTCATTTGTTTAAATATGTATTCATTTATTAAGTTAGTTAATAATTAAGAGCTTTTTAGTTGTTTATAACATAGTCATGTGGCCGCACCTATTCGTTATTATTTCATAAAAAGATTGTGTTGTTCGTATTGACGAAAAAATTTTTTTCGTTAACCTTTTCTAAAATTACCAAGAATTTTAAATCACAAAATTTTTTTTTATTTATTTATAAAGGATGTTGTTAAGTGAAAATCAAGAGAAAATTTACAACTAAGGAAGGATCTGCG
>JADGAM010000238.1:648-6328 GCA_015232015.1 Oligoflexia bacterium
GGAGAACCTGGGGAGAAAAATTTAATTACTTTGATTCAAAAGAAGATGCTGATACATTTTATGATGAATTAGCATATATGCTTATTAATCAATATGCGGCCCCTAATTCTCCTCAGTGGTTTAATACCGGTTTATTTTCATCATATGGAATAAGTGGGCCATCTCAGGGACACTATTATGTTGATCCTCGTACAGAGGAGATTTGTAAATCAACTTCTGCTTATGAACGTCCGCAACCTCATGCTTGCTTTATTCAATCAGTAGAAGATGATTTAGTTAATGATCGTGGAATTATGGATCTTTGGTGTAGAGAGGCCAGGTTGTTTAAATATGGATCTGGAACCGGAACAAATTTTTCTGCCATAAGAGGGTCAGGCGAGACACTTTCTGGTGGAGGAATCTCTTCAGGACTTATGTCTTTTTTAAAGATAGGAGATAGAGCTGCAGGTGCTATAAAGTCAGGAGGAACTACTAGACGAGCGGCAAAGATGGTTTGTTTAAATATAGATCATCCAGATATAATAGATTTTATTGGGTGGAAAGTTAAAGAGGAACAAAAAGTTGCTTCCCTTGTTGTTGGCTCAAAAATTTGCAAGAAGCAAATGAAATTAGTGATGGACGCAATTTGGAGTGAAGGCGAGAGTGAGAGCGGTAATGGTAATGAAAATGGATCCAATAGGTTTTCTACACAAAAAAATCGTACTCTAGGAGCAGCTGTGGCCAAGGCCCGTGAGTTAGGAGTGCCATTAAATTATATTTATCGAACTATAGAGTATGCAAAACAAGGTTATCGTAGTGTTAGTTTTGATGAATATGATGTTGATTTTAATTCAGAGGCATACGCAACTGTATCAGGACAAAATTCAAACAACTCCATTCGTATTCCTAATAAATTTTTTAGATTATTAGCAGAAGATGGAGAGTGGGAATTAAAAGCGCGAACAAGCGGAAAGGTTTGCAAAACTATTAAGGCGCGTGAACTTTGGGATATGATTAGTGAGGCCACTTGGCAATGTGCCGATCCTGGATTGCAATTTGATACAACAATAAATGAGTGGCACACTTGTCCTGCTGATGGAGCAATAAGGGCGTCTAATCCTTGCTCAGAGTATATGTTTTTAGATGATACTGCTTGCAATTTAGCATCTCTTAATCTTTTGAAATTTTGGAATGAAGAAAAAGAAAAATTTGAAGTTGAAAAATTTATTCATGCTTGTGAACTGTGGACAGTTGTTTTAGAGATCTCTGTTTTAATGGCACAATTTCCCTCTAAAGAGATTGCACTTCGTTCATATCAATATCGGACATTAGGATTAGGCTTTGCAAATTTAGGTGCATTACTAATGGTACAAGGAATCTCTTATGATTCAGAAGAGGGAAGAAATGTGGCGGCCGCTATTACCGCCATTATGGGAGGAAGTGCTTATAAAACCTCTGCCCTAATGGCCAAAGAGTTGGGTGCCTTTTCGCGATTTAAAAATAATCGTGAGCATATGCTTAGAGTGATAAGAAACCACTTGCGTGCCGTTAAAGGTGAACGCGAAGGTTACGAGGGACTTTCCATTTATCCGGTACCACTAAATAAAAAATATGTTGAAAATTATTTAGTTGAGGCGGCCATAAAATCTTGGAACGAGGCCTATGAGCTAGGTGAGAGACATGGTTATAGAAATGCTCAGGTGACAGTGCTCGCGCCTACCGGAACAATTGGTTTATTAATGGATTGTGATACTACAGGAGTGGAGCCAGATTTTGCCTTAGTAAAATTTAAAAAGTTAGCAGGGGGAGGTTACTTTAAAATAATAAATCAATCAGTACCAAAAGCATTAAGGCGCTTAAAATATACGGATGCTGAAATAAAAGAGATTACCACTTGGACCTTAGGCAAGGGAACATTTAAGGGATGTCCTGCTATTAACGAGGAAGCGCTAATAAAGCGCGGTTTTACAAGTGAGAAAATTTCTGAGATTGAAAAATCTTTAGATGGTGTTTTTGATATTTCATTTGCTTTCTCAATATGGGCCATAGGAGATAAATTTTTAAGAGAGAATTTAAAATTAAGTGAAGAAAAAATAAATTCACCTGATTTAAATATATTAAAAGAGCTAAGGTTTAGTGATAGTGAAATTTCGGCGGCCAATGATTACATTTGTGGAACCATGACTTTAGAGGGGGCCCCTCACTTAAAGAGCACACAATTAGCAGTTTTTGATTGTGCCAGCAAGTGTGGTCGTCATGGAAAACGTTTTATTTCTCCAGAGGCACATATTCGAATGATGGCGCAAGTTCAACCATATTTATCGGGGGCCATTTCCAAAACAATAAATATGCCTCATGAATCAAGTGTTCGTGATATTGCTGATGCTTATTTCTTATCATGGCGACTTATGACTAAGGCCAATGCTATTTATAGAGATGGTTCAAAACTTTCACAACCACTTAACACTCAAATATTTGAAGAGTTGAGTTTAAATTTTGATAGTATGTCTGCAACTGAAAAAGTGAAAAATATTTCTCAAAAGGTTGTAGAAAGAATTATTGAAAAAATTGTTTATAAAGAAATTTCAAAAAGAAAAATTTTACCCAATCGCCGTCGCGGTTATACTCAGAAAGCAATTGTGGGCGCTCATAAAATATATTTGCGTACTGGTGAATATGATGATGGTTCACTTGGAGAAATTTTTCTAGATATGCATAAAGAGGGCGCGGCCTACCGCTCTTTAATGAACTGCTTTTCAATTGCAATTTCTTTAGGACTTCAATATGGAGTTCCTTTAGAGGAATTTGTAGATGCATTTGTTTTTACAAAGTTTGAACCTAATGGAGTAGTAACAGGTCATGAAAATATCAAAATGGCCACTTCCGTAATTGATTACATTTTTAGAGATCTTGCTTGTAGATATTTAGGTCGTTATGATTTAGTTCATGTTTCTCCCTCTGAACTTCATGCTAGTTCGGTTTCAGGTGAAAATATTGATGAAGAGGCCCCACTTCTTGCTATGATGGAAGGAAAGTTTAGTGATAACAAAATAGTTACAAGCGTGGGAGTTGGTGGTTCTGGTGGTGGTGGTGCTAGAGTTGGAGCTGGAGCTGGAATGGAAGTGGGACTAGATGTTCAACAAGACAAAGGAATTCCTTTGCAAGCAACCTCCTATACCAAAGAGGCCGATCATCAAATGATGAATTATCATCAAAAGCTAAAGGTAGCGCGCATGAAAGGTTACGAAGGTGATGCCTGCCCCGAATGTAGTTCACTAACGCTTGTGAGAAATGGTTCTTGTTTAAAATGTGAAACTTGTGGTGCAACTACTGGCTGTTCGTAATTTAGGGCGTGCTTCTTTATTTTGAAATAGGCCCTTAATTATTTTGTGGAAGAATATAGTTCTTATAATTAATCCTCACCACATTTTCTCTAGGAGGAGAAACTTCCGTATCTAATCTTCGTCTGTTGTGCCATTCATTTTATCTATCTGCAACTGATTTAAAAAGTTTCGCGCGAGATACTATGGTGATTGGTGCCTACCCAATCTTTTGCGGCCTTCCGCTAGGTGTTTCTGGATTTCACAAATTAAACCTAGAGCTCGTTAGTTTTCATACATACAGTTAATCCGTTATTCTGCTTTCCCCGAGGCCTGTCGTTCATCAGTAGGTGCTGATTCTCTATTTCACGGTTCGCAACCATTATGTTATCATATTTTGAAGGAAATCCATAACACAAAAATCAAGTAGACGCAGCCAATGTTACCAATATGACATTTTGATATATTTGCTTTGACTTTAATATGTCAAAGTGCTATAATTATTTATATGCAACTACTGGGCAAAAACACTATAGATGAATTCAAAAAGAAACATTCAACCAGTCGAAATGCCCTAGATCGTTGGGTAAGACTTATTGAAGGAGCGAATTTTAGTACTCCTTCTGAGGTAAAGCAATTGTTTGGTGTGAATGTCGATTTTGTTGGTGATATAACAGTATTCGATGTTGGTGGCAATAAAGTTCGAGCTATTACTAAGATTGAGTACGGAGTTAAAATTATACTTGTTACTCATGTTTTAACCCACATTGAATACGATAAAGATAAATGGAAAAAATAAGTATGAGTATTGCAAAAAAAATGATGGATACATTAAAAAAAGACATTCGTCCCTACAGAACTAATGTGGCCAACAGTTCGTATATGCACCTAATTGGACTTTTCCCTCTTCAAATTGTAACAACAAAAGAACAACATGTGGCCGCGCTTAAAGTGATTGAGAAATTAATTACTTTTATCAACGAAGGGAATATCCGAGATGAAGGAATTAAAATATACTTAATGACCCTTTCCGAACTTGTGGCAGATTATGAAAGAAAAAATTACAGCACCCCTTCTGTTTCTGAAACTGATATGTTGGCATACCTCATGGAATTACATGGTCTCAACCAAAAAGATCTGGCCGCTGAAATTGGTGGGCAATCAATTGTCTCTAAAATACTTAATGGCGAAAGAAAGTTAAACCTTCGACAAATTAAGGCACTCTCTGATCGGTTTAAAATATCTCCTGAAGTATTTATTGGACCAATTTCAGAATTTGAGCCCAACAAAATAAAAAACACTAAAAATTCTAAACCTCGGTCAAAATCTGCAAAAACGAGCTAAAATGTCCGACCAAAATACTCCGTCGCACCATAATGTATATTAAAGGGCAGTAGACTAATATAGTCAATATGCTCTAGACTTCTAGAGAATTGATAAAATTTTTAAAGTCATCTATAGTAAAGTTTTTTAATCAACAATAAAATCCCCTTTAGAGTATTTGCAAATAAAGAACCTCTGCTTCTATGTCTATGGCCATAGTAATTAATTTTTCACAAATATTTTTTCATTAAGAGAATATTTTCATCAGTATTAGTTAAAAGACATGTAGAAATGATTATCTCCTTCCAACGCGTGGAACTGGTCTAGTTTTCATGGATAAAAATAATAGCTATCAAACTAACATAACTACATCTAGTTTTTACAAACGTATAAAACATATACAAAAACTCCATATTCATTAACAAAAGTTGTAAAATTTACAATGTTGGCATCAATTGTATTTTTTGCAATTGACCTCGATATCATTCTCATAGCATACAGACGAATTATGAAAAAATATCTACCTCTTTTGTTTTCATTACTTCTATATCTACTCAACACGAGCGCAATTGCCTCTGGAAAATCTACTGTAATAGATTACATTAAAACAATAGAATTTAAGTTAGTTCATGCTGCTAATAACTTGGGAATTCGTGGTAGCTTTGAAGATGTTCCTCCAATTTTTGTTGAAGACTCATTTGAAGTTAATGCCTCCAACGGAATTAGCATAAACTATGGAATGTTAAATTATATAGAATATGAAGATGAGCTGGCGGGACTATTAGGTCACGAGCTAGCACACAATTATCTAAATCATAATATCTATGATGAATTAGAAAAGGAATTTGTGGCCGATAAATTTGGTAGTTATTTGGCGGCCAAAGCAGGATATAACCCCTATGGACTTTATAGTTTAATTGACCACGTTGCAAATGATCCTAATTTAAAACTCTCTACTAGTTCGACTACAGAAAGATCCACTCATCCTCCAATAAAAGAGAGATCAATAAAGTTAAATGAATATTTAAAGGAACAAGGACTAAAAGAAGAAAAAAATC
>JADGAM010000239.1 GCA_015232015.1 Oligoflexia bacterium
TATTTGTCAACTCTAGTTAAAGAACGTTTTAAGGAATAGGTTATGCTCACCAATGATAGATTAAATGATAGCAAACTTACCGATGATGAATTAATAAACGACAAACTTAAAAATTCAATTAATAGCTTCGTTAAAGATCGGTACATTCAAAAGTCTGTTTTATTAAAATCTAAAAACTTATATCCGTATTTTAGAAGTATTGAAGAAACAGATGCCATCAATGTAGTAATCGACAATAAAAAGCATGTTATGATTGGTTCTAATAATTATTTAGGGCTCACTCATCATCCATATGTGAAAGAGATGGCAATTAAGGCCACTGAAAGATATGGAACTGGTTGTACAGGATCTCGTTTTCTAAATGGTAATTTTCAAATTCATGAAGAGTTAGAGGAGAAGTTGGCGAGGTTTATTGGTCACGAAGACAGTCTAGTTTATGCAACAGGAATGCAAGTTAATCTCGGAACGCTATCTTCCATTGTTGGACCAAGGGATTGTGCTTTCTCCGACATGGAAAATCATGCTTCGATTATTGATGGTTTGAGATTGGGAGGAAAAACCTACAAATACAAACACAATAACATGATAGAATTGGAAGAACTGGTTACAACTTATAAAAATAAATATGAAAAGATAGTAATTGTTACCGATGGTGTTTTTTCTATGACTGGTGGAATTGCTAATCTGTCAGAGATTGTTCGAATAGCAAAAAAACATGGAGCATTGGTATATGTTGATGATGCCCATGGCTTAGGAGTGCTTGGAGATCACGGTAGAGGTACCGTTAGTCATTATAAAATTAATACAAAAGATATTCATTTTAACATGAGTACGTTTTCAAAATCATTTGCTTCTATTGGAGGATTTGTTTCTGGAAGTAAAGAGGCCATAGATTATGTTAGGCATGTGGCCCGCTCATTTATCTTTTCGGCCGCCCTCCCTCCCTCAGCTGTAGCAACTGCCCTGGCCTGTCTCGAATTAATTTCAAAAGATGATTCATTTCAAAATAAACTTGTTGAGAATGCTAGATTTATGAGAGAGGGATTTTTAAGCCTTGGTTTTGATATCTTAAATTCACAAACTCCAATAATACCTATTTTTATAGGAGATGATATTAAGGCCATGAAGATAACAATGTTTCTTCATAATCATGGTGTTTTTGCCACCCCCGTGATTGCACCAGCAACAGCACCCGGTATGGCATTACTAAGAACTAGTTATTCAGCTGCTCACGAAAAAGCAGATTTAGAATATTGCTTAGATATCTTTAAAAAAGTAAAGAAAGAATTTGAAATTGATGATTATGATAAAATAAGTGAAATAGGCGAAATGAGTGAAATTAGTGATGAGAGAGATGTTATTATCCAGTAAAAAAATAAATAAATCAGCTGATTCTATTATGTATTGTGGTTATTATGAAAAAAATTAAAATAGTTGAAGTTAATAATGGTAGTCTAGAAAAGATCTTTATAAATTTTCCTTGGGAAATATATAGTGGTGATTCTACTTGGGTTCCTCCTCTGAAATTATCTGTTAAAGATATGCTTGATAAAAAGCATCCATTTTATAAGACATCACAGATGAAGATGTGGCTTGCTTATAAAAATTATAAAAATGAAAATGGAGAATGTGGAGAGTGTGTTGGAAGAATTGCGGCAATATTAAATAATGCTTATAATGATTTTCAGAATGAAAAAGCAGGCTTTATTGGTTTTTTTGAATCAATCGATGATGAAGAAGTTGCTAAGCTACTTTTTGAAGTTGCGGAACAGACTTTAAAAAAAATGGGTGCTTGTATAATCAGAGGACCAGTAAATCCATCCACAAATTATGAGTGTGGTCTTTTAATTGAAGGGGAAAATGACCCTCCTCAAATCATGATGACTTATAACCCTCCTTACTATAAAAAACTTTTTGAAAGAGTAGGTTACACTAAAGCAATAGACATTTATGCATATAAATTATCAACAGGGGTTGTTTTTTCAAATAGACTTGAGCGGATAGTTGCTAGGGCAAATAAGAGTGAACAACAAATTGTTTGTAGGAATTTAAGAAAAAAAGATTGGTACAACGAGATTACTAGAATACTTGATGTATATAATAAAAGTTGGGAAAGAAACTGGGGCTTTGTTCCTTATAGTGAAGAAGAATTTCGTTATATTGCTAAATCATTAAAAAGCATTTGCAAAGAGGAGTTAACTTTTCTTATAGAAGTAAATGGTGATCCGGCCGGAGTATTAGTGGCATTACCAGATTTTAATCAAGTATTTAAAGAAGTAAAAAATGGAAAACTATTTCCATTTGGATTATTTAAAATTTTATTAAATGAAAAAAATATAAATAGAGTAAGAGTACCTATTATGGGTGTTAAATCCGAATATAGAAAATTAGGATTAGCGCCAATGATGTATCTTGAGTTATATCGTGCTTTTCAAAAATTGGGAGGCAAATATAAAGAAGTTGAGATGAGTTGGATTTTAGAGACAAACAAGGATATTCCTACAAACAATTTGTTGTTCACTCTTATTTGCCCTAGCAACTATCCGCTCAAGTCTATTTGAAAAAAATTTAATGGCAAATAAATAAATAAATAAATAAATGAATGAATAAATAAATAAATATGAAAATATTAGTAACCGGTAGTACCGGTTTTATTGGTTCACATATGTGTGAACAATTGGCCTTAAAAGGTCATCAAGTGTTAGCACTTGTTCGTAAACAAAAAAAATGGGAGGCAATTAATACCTCTTCATTTTCAAATAGAAGATTCATTACTCCAATTTTTGATTCGATCGATCCTGAGGGATCATGGTCATGGATAGATAGACTACCAAATGATTTAGATGTAGTCGTACATACTGCTGGTATAGTTCATTCTCACAGAAAGAGCGAGTTTTATAGAACCAATCTTACTGCAACAGCTATTCTGGTAGAAAAATTAAAAAAAAAATATTCCTTTAACCATAAGTTAAAATTTGTTTTCTTATCATCTCTATCAGCTATTCCTACCATAAAACCAGAACCGGTTGGACATTATGGAAGATCAAAACTTATGGCCGAGGAGTTAATAATTAAAAATGCTCCTAGCATGTGGGATATTGAAATTATTCGCCCCCCAATAGTGATTGGACCAAGAGATCTTCAACTGTTACATATTTTTAAAATTGTTAAAAAAGGACTCTACCCGGTTGTAGGCCCTGAAGGCGAAGAAAAGGAGTATAGTTTTATTTGTGTTTTTGACTTAGTTAAATATGTAATTAGTCAGTGTGCTAGAAATCCAAATATAAGTACTGGTGTTACTAAAATTCATCATCCCGCATATCCAGAAAAAATAACATATAAAGAATTATATTTTGAGATGGCCAAAGAACAAGGGATCAACAATTTAAAGAAAATTACAATTCCAAGATTTTTAGTTAAGCCTGTAGCGTATACAATTTCAGCTTTGACATATATTTGTCCTCCTTTATCTAAAATACCCCTAACCGTAGATAAAAGCAGTGAACTGCTTGAGCATAAATGGTTATCGCCTAAATCAGAATCGGAGAATAAAAATAAGGATGTTTATAAATGGAATCTAAATAATTCTGTGAAAGTGACCGTGGAAGATTATAACCAACGCGGCCTTTTGAATTAAATTTTGAATTACCATAAATAGGATAGGATTTAATAACGCATAAATCTAAATCTTTACTAATTTCATAATAATTGATAATTGTTAGTGCCTTTTTAATAAATAAAACAATACAAATTATAATCTGCAGGAATTTACCCATATGTCTTACGAAAAAACCTATTATGCCGATGTTGCCCGAAATCTCAGTAAAGCAAAAAATGCTGAAGAATTTATAGATGTAGAACTTGGAGAAATTAAAA
Source organism: Oligoflexia bacterium (assembly GCA_015232015.1). Taxonomy (GTDB): domain Bacteria; phylum Bdellovibrionota; class Bacteriovoracia; order Bacteriovoracales; family Bacteriovoracaceae; genus JADFZW01. Next base: position 3,877 of record JADGAM010000239.1, read on the forward strand.
AGAGAATGCTGGTTTTGAATGAGGCCAGAGAGCAAATGGTTAAAGGTTATGAGATGGTTTTAAAAGCACTAGAGTATGCTTATCCGGGCATTGATTTAAAAGATGCAAATTTCGAAGGAACTCCAGACCGTATGGCCCGCGCTCTGCTCGAGATATGTTCTGGTCTTGGTGTTCAAAATGATAGCGATATTTTTTGTAAACCCTTCCCTTTGGGCGAATACAACGAAATGATTATGTTAAAAGATATTGAATATACTTCAATATGCGCTCATCACTTTTTTCCTTTTACGGGAGTTGCACACATAGGTTATCTTCCTAGGGAGGTAGAGGGAATTGGCCATCAAGTAGTAGGATTAAGTAAATTGGCCCGAGTAGTTGATGTGTATGCAAGTCGTCCGCAATTACAAGAAAGATTATGTGTGGACATAATGGAATCGATTAAGAAAGAATTAATGCCCGCTGGAGTAATGGTAGTCATTGAAGGGAAACATGGTTGCTTGGCCTGCAGAGGCGCTCGTAAAGAAAATGCTACCATGATTACTTCAGCAGTAGACGGACACTTCAAGGGTTCCCAAAAATTAAGATCAGAATTTTTAGATCTATTAAAAATGCGTTCATAATATAATATATATAATATTAAAAAGCAAAAATAGGGATTGTTAACTGCTATGAAAACATGTGCTCGTAAGATTGAATTTTGTTATGCTCATAGATTGATGAATCATGAGGGTAAATGCGCTAATTTTCATGGGCATAATGGTATAGTTTGGATATATGCCACCACTCTTTCATTTTCGCCCTTGCCTTCCTCTTCCTCTTCCTCTTCAACTTCCATTTCACCAAGTACTTTAGGTCTAGACTTAGATAAGGTTGGAAGAATTGTTGATTTTGCTGTCTTAAAAGAGAAAGTAGGTGGATGGATCGAAAATAATTGGGATCACAAAACTATTTTAAATAGTGAAGATAAATCTACAATAGAAATATTAAATAAACTTTCAACTGAAAATATTTTTTTATTAGATAACAACCCTACCGCAGAAAATCTCGCCCATTATCTATTATGGGAAGTCTGTCCGCTAGTGCTTAAGGGACTAAATGTGTTTGTTAATAAAGTAGTTTTTTATGAAACAAGCAATTGTTTAGCAGAAGAAATTGCATTAGACTGTAACATGATAGACGAATTAAAAAAGAGATACAGATAATAATAGAGTAAAGTAGTAAAGTAGTAAAGTGCCACGCCACTTTTGAAGCACGCTAGGTAACAAAAGTGGCGTGGCACTTTCTCCTTCTTTCTCCTTTCTCTTCCTTTCCTTACAAAAAAATTATGAGATATTTACTTCAATTAGTATTGTTGTTACTTATTCTCTCCTCTTGTTTAAATGCTTCTAAGGGAGTGCGAACGAAAGTAGTACTTGGCTCTGGAGCTGAGATAGATGCTACTGCCACCTCTTTATCGGGCACACCTGTTCCAACAGTAAATCCAGGAAACTATAATTATTTTCAAAATGGTTCGATGATTGTCCCGGGAGCTTTAATCTTAGATTATACTTTTAATGATAGTTTTTATTTAAGAGGAAATGAGATACACAAATTTTTATCAGAAGATGGCAATAGAGTTGCTCGTTGTATGGTTGTTACTTTTAGTACGATTAAAAAAACATTGATATTGGCATTAGATCCGAAATACTTTTATTCTTTTCCCAACCAGAGTAAAGAATATTACTATAATGTCAATACAACCGATCAAAATATAAACAGTTCTGCTTGCCAAAAAGCAGAACTGTTAGCTGCTTTGGCCAGTAGTACTAGCAGCAGTAGTAGCAATTCCGCTTCTAGTTTGAACGTGTCTTCTTCCACATCTTTTGTTTATGACGTAAAACAAGTTTGCCCTAATGGCCCATCTGATTGTGCTGGTAGAGTATATTCAACGCCTGTTAAGATATTTGCAGTTGACGGAAAAAAAGATGATTTTATTAGTGTAGGCCACCTAAGTATTGTTGTAAAAACCGATAACTCAAGCAATGTTCGAGAAGGAGTGTTTTGTGAAAAAAGTTCAGAGTGTATTACCTATGGTTTTCAATGTTGTTTAGGTGGACAATGTGTAAACGATGGATTAGTAAGACCAGGAATTGATACAACTTCTGCCGCCTATTTGCAGGCCAAAAAAGATATAGATTCAAATCCAAGTAAGATAAAAGATTATTTTGAATTATTTTATGTATGCTCCAAAGATACATCTGCAACTCCTTCTGCTGATAGATATACACCAACTGCTAGTCATGAAGAGGTTGATTTATTGAAAGAGCTTTATGATTGCACTGTTGCTGAACGTGATGAGACAAGTGTGTGTACAGTTACTGTTAAACATGCATCTACTCCTCATCCCGGTCCCTTTTACACAAATGCTGATGATAGAACAT
>JADGAM010000023.1:0-28676 GCA_015232015.1 Oligoflexia bacterium
GCATGGAAGAAGCAACTAGCGTTAATAGTGAGATATAGTCTTTAAGACTATAGTATCTTCCAACTCCATAATAGACTCTATCTAAAAAAACCTTATTTAATTTTTCATCAACATCTTTCAAAAACAAAAAAATTAGCTTAATTTAACCCTATCACAATTACGTATAAACAAATAATAGGGTCGTAAAAATGAAAATTAAAGTTGCAATACTTGGAGGCACAGGTCCTGTTGGACAAAAAGCAGTTGCTTTATTACAAAATCATAATATTTTTGAATTAAGTGAAATAGCGACTTCTTCAAAAAATATCGATAAAAATTATGGAGATATTGTTAATTGGAAAGAGCAGACAACATTAAATGATAGAATAGCTAAAATAAAAATGTGTGCAAGTGAAGAACTTAAATCACCATTTATTCTTTCTGCACTACCTGCTGGAGTAGCAAAAGAGTTAGAACCTCTGCTTGCAAATAAAGGTCACCACATATTTAGTAATGCCAGTGCATGGAGAATGCATCCAGATGTTCCTCTAATGGTTCCCGAATTAAATTCCGATAGCATCGATCTGCTAAAAAAACAGCCTAGCAAAGGTAAAATTGTAACCAACCCAAATTGTACCACTGTTTTTTTTAACTTAGCAATTGCTCCCCTTCTAGAATTGGCAAGGGTGAAATCTATTTCTTTAGTTACTATGCAAGCAATAAGCGGGGCCGGTAACCGCCCGGGAGTTTCGGCATTAGATATATCAGGAAATATTATTCCTTATATAGAAGATGAAGAAGATAAAATTGAAAAAGAAAGTAAAAAAATTCTACAAAAATTTGCTTCCTACAAATACGATATATCTGTTAATGTTCATCGGGTTCCCGTATTACATGGCCACACCATGGCCATTCATATTTATTTTGACGATAGCTTTAACAACAATAAAAATAATAATAGTAATAATAAGAAACCAATATCAGCAGAAGATGCCACTAATACTTATCTAGAATGGAATAAAAAACATCATGATCTTTTTGTTATTCATCAAAAAATTGATCATCCTCAACCGGCCTTTGATTTAACAAATTTTGATTATAGAGTTCATATAGGAAGAATTCGCCAAGGTGAAAACAAAAATATTTTAAGCTTAGTAGCTTTAGGACATAACTTAGTCCGAGGGGCCGCAGGAGCAGCAATTCGTAATATGGAATTTTGTTATGACAAATTATAGTATTAATATTAACATTACCGATGAGAAAATTGTGGCCAAATTTGGTGGTACAAGTGTTGGTACTGCTGAAGCAATAATTAGATCTGCCAAAATCGTTGTTAATAATTCTAAAATTAAAGTTGTAGTGGTAAGTGCTACTGCTGGAACTACCAATGCACTTACCGAATTATTTAATCTTCTCAATACTTCCCAAACATCTCAAGCAAAATCAAAGTTTCTTGAAATAAAAGAACGTCATCAAAAAATAATTGAAGATATTTCTAAACATATTTCTATCAAAAAAAAAGAAATTCAAAATATTCTAAGTGAATTTGAACAAACATACTTAAAATATGAATCGAACTTAACGCCTGACATAAAAGATTTGATTCTAAGCTTTGGTGAAAGAATTTCAGTAGCAATATTTGCTTCAACTCTACAAGAACTATCAACAAAGATTAAAGTCAAGCATCTTTTGGCAACAAAAATAATTTGTACAGATGAAAATTTTACTGAAGCAAACCCTATAAGCGAAAAAATTAGTATATATGTAAAAGAAAACCTTCTTCCTCTAATTAACGAAGACAATAATGAGAATAATAAAACAAATAGTGTAGTTGTAACTGAAGGATTTATCGGCTCCAATGAAAAAGGGGAAATTACTACTTTAGGTAGAGGAGGAAGTGACTATAGTGCTGCTTTAATAATTAGAGGGCTCTATGAACATGATAAAAATTTTCGTCTACTTGAGATATGGACTGATGTTGATGGAATTGCCACAACTGACCCCAAGATAGTAAATAATGTTCATAATATATCAGAAGTACATATCAATGAGGCCGCTGAATTAGCATTCTTAGGAGCAAAAATCCTACACCCGCTTACTTTGATCCCATTATCAGATGTAAATATCTCTGTTTACGTTGGAAATAGTTTTTGGTCTGACAATGAAAAGGAAAGAGCAACTAAAGGAACTTTTATAAGAAAAGAGTTAAATTCCCCACCACTTATCCGAGCGTTGGCACTTCGAAATTCTCAAACGGTAATCACTCTTTCTAGAGTAAAAAAACCCAGTAGCTATGGATTTTTAGCACATGTATTTTCCATTCTAACAAAATATAAAATTAGTATCGATAATATCACCACTAGTGAAATTTCAACCTCTTTTACCTATTATGACAATCCAAACATTGATACAAATCTAATAAATGAATTGTCAAAATACGCTGATGTAAAAGTTGAAAATAGTTTGAGTTTAATTTCTATTATCGGTCATAAGATAACAAAAGTACCAGACATATTATTAAAAATATTTAAGATTCTAGAAGGATATCACATACGAGCAGTTTTTATGGGTGCTAGTGAAAACAACATTTCATTTCTAATATCTGAAAAACATGCTGTGGAGATTATTAACAAATTACACTCCCGTATTATATAGAATCAATATATGAATTAACATATGGATCAACAAAGGCAATAAATTTATGTCTCAAACAAAAATTCTAAATATCGCCCTAATAGGTAATGGCAAAACCGGTAGCAAAGTTGAAGAATTAATAAACGAAGAAAAAAATTACGCTCATAAAAAATTAAATTTAATTGGTCCCTTTAATACAAGAAATAAAATTGAAAATAACTTAGATGAATTAAGTAAAGCTGATGTAGTAATTGTTTTTACTCCTGCTTCGGCGATAGATTTCCTTTGCCCATATCTACTTGATGCTAATAAAATGGTGTTATGGGGATGCACTGGTTATAACTGGGAAGAAAAAAAGCATATCCTGGAGATCGAATTAAATAAAAAAAATTTATTATGGATTTATGCCTCTAATTTTAGTTTAATGATGAACTTAATAAAAGAATTAATCACAACCTCTAAAAAATTTCTTCCACTATATCAACAACCATTCTCCAACAACAATGGAAATGGAGATGAAAATAAAAATGAAAGTGAAAATAAAAGAGATGACCGATTGAAAATTTCAATCAAAGAAATTCATCATATACATAAAAAAGACGTACCCAGTGGTACTGCTCTCCTTTGGAAAGAGTGGTTTCAGAAACAAAAAAATAATATCTCTAGTAATATATCTATAGAAAGCATTAGAGAAGACGATGTAGTTGGTATTCACGAGCTAACTATCGAAAGTAAATATGAAAAAATTAAAATAGTTCATGAATCCAAAGATAGACGTTTATTTGCAGAAGGGGCCCTCTGGGGAGCACGGAAATTATCAGAAATTGTTAACGAAACTAACAGTAGCGGGTTATTAAACTTTAATGATTTTGTTCTTAAATACTTATACTTATCCACTAATCCCTCTCTCAATTCCACACTTACTTAATGCAATTTTTTTCTTTTAATACCAACCAATACGAACCAACCATTACGATGATCTAAAAGTTTACGAACTAATGTTAGTGAGTTAATGTGAGTCCAATCCATGACCTGAATCCATCATTTTTTTATACCAGTCTGGAGCTATAAATTTTGATTTAGGAAATGGTAATTTATTTACAATAATCTCTTCAAAAAAAGTTGGTACATATCCACAAGGAACAGATTCTCCAATGTATTTTCCTGTATCAGGGTCTTTTCCTGTCTGTACCCATCTATAAATATCTTTACAAACATAACGACCATGTTCATCTAATCCTAAACACTCAGAGATATGGCTGGTTCGCCTCCCACCATCATGATATCGAGCACATTGCACTATTATTTGCATAGACGAGGCCACCATCTTTCTAATTGCATCTGGAGGAATTTTCACATCACCCATTAAACAAAGTGTCTCTAAGCGTGTGCAAGCATCAATAGGAGTATTAGCATGTACTGTTCCCATACTTCCACTATGACCTGTACTCATAGCATTTATAAGATCTAATGCCTCTTCTCCTCTCACCTCTCCAACTATTACTCTATCAGGTCGAAGTCTCAAAGACGATTCCACTAGATTACGAATGCTCACCTCAGTTATTCCTCGAGTAGGATCAGGTTTTCTAGTTTCAAAGAAAACCACATGTTCTGCTTTGATTTGCAGTTCAGTTGCATCTTCTATTACAATCAAGCGTTGAGTTTTTGGCATTCGAGAACCAAGTACATTTAGCATTGAAGTTTTTCCTGATCCTGTACCTCCAGAAACTAAAATATTTTTACTTAAAAAAACACATACATCTAGAAAACGAGCAGCATCTGGCGAAACCGATTTAAAATTAATCATATCTTTTAAAGTCAATTTTTCTTTTGTAAATTTTCTGATGGCCACGGTTGTTCCATTACGGGCCATAGGAGGTAAAACAGCATGAACGCGAGAACCATTAGGTAAACGTCCATCCAACCTAGGATTATCATTATCTATCTTTCTACCAACCATTTGGGCTATGGCCTTCATTGCTGCCTGCAAAGAGTCTTCACTAGAAAATTTATTTGGCGTTTTAAAAACCAGACCGGATTTTTCGGCAAATATCTCGTTAGGACCATTAATCATTATTTCCGTAATCTTTTCATCTTTCAAAAGATCGCCTATAGGTGATAAAAAGGTCTCTATTGCATCATCAATAACTGAAGGACACATATAATTATCTCCATTCATTTTTATTTTTTATTTCTTACAACGATCAATAACTAATATCTTTCCTTTTATATCTCCAGATGGACAATAAAATGAATACTCACCCGTAGTATCAAATTTCGTTTCAGCACTAACAATATTACCTCTTTTTGCTGTCAGAAAAATATTTTTTTCAGGCAACATAAAACAACTTTTATCCTTAGTTATAGTTGTAAGTACAAAAGTTATTTTTTCTCCACTAAAAACTGTTATATTTGGTGGATAAAAACCTTCATTGGAAGCAATGATTACTATTACTCTACTACCTTTATTTTTATTATCATTTTTGTTTGTGCCAGAATAAGAATAACTTACAAGCAAAATTGATAAGGTTAATACTAAAAATTTCATATACATCATTATTGCTTTTTTCCTTTTGACATCTCCTCGGAAAAATAAAAAAATTATATAGAGTTTTCATCTTGATTGAGTTTTCATCTTGATTGTAATTGCGTGATCGTGATTAAAGAAAAATTTAATAGTTGTTTAAAATTTAATCAATTTTTGACAATTTTTATGGGCACTAAGATATTTTTTTTAATACTCACTACAATTTCTTTTCTCCATTATCCCTTTGATATCTATTAAATATTACCATAATTAAAAATCAAATATTCATTACAAAAAATATTCCATGTTAGTGTTGAGTTATAAATATGAGGTGATACTTATGAATAAAATAAATAAAAAAAATTTATATAAAGTTAATACATTTTTACTAATTATATTTTTCTTAGCAACTATACTATCAAGTTGTAGTAAGGCCCAAAACGCCAAAAATTCATCAGGTAATGACAATAGTAACGGTGCTGTAAACACACAAGCAACACCCACTGCAAATTCAAGCACTAGTATTCCTAATAGTGCTAACACAAGTACTAATACTAGTGACGAAACATGCTCTCTTTCAAAAAAAAGCTCCTCTTGTAGTAACATCGATACTAGTGCCACTGCTGTTGCTACTGCGACTTATTCTTATAATAACCCCACTCATGGAAATGCCTCCAGCAGCAGTTCAAATTATTGTGAATCTAGAGGTCTCGATTTGGCCGACCATATTTGGGATGATGATTATTTAAGAATCCCCGTTGTAAATCATGGAAGTCTTGTTGGTGGAGTAATGTGGACTTCTTGGAGTACCGATAGATCAGAACCTATTCGTATAAAAGGTACCTCTATTTTAGAAGGTAATTTAGTTACTGATACATCGCTCGCAGTTCGTGTATATGTTAAAGCGGCACCTAGACAATGTTCATTAACAGGCATACCCAGCACTATCATTGGAAAATACAATTCATACAATCCATATACTCAATTAGAAGTAACCATAGGAATTAGAAATCCAGAAAGTTCATCGACTAATCAATGGGAAAAAATAACTTTTTCAAAAGTAAAGGTTAATGAGTGTTCACCTGTCAGATATTTTTTATCTGTGCCAAATACTAGTAAACCTCTTATAGTTGAAGTATTAGACGTAAAATCAGATTTTCTATGCTCTCAAGGAGTTACTGGATATTGCCCTACAACCAACATCGCATGGTTAGCTTGTTTTGAAATCGAAGTTCAGGTGGCCACAGATAATACAAAACGAATTCCTGAATAATCATTAATAAAAAATAAATTATTCTACAACATTTTCATTTTTATTTATCCCATTCATTACACAAAATTGACAATTGTTCTCTTGTAGAAGAAGAGATTGCTTCTTTAAATTCTAATACTTTGGAAAAGTTTTGAGTAGCATACTCTTTCAAAGTATTTTCTTTCATGCTTAGTGCTTCTTTAATTTTTAGTAATGCCTGATAATGTTTTTGCATATCCAGCTTGCTTATATTTTTTTTATCTTTATCATTAATCTCAATCTGTTTCGACAACAACTCCAATTCTTCTCTCAAACACTTATTTATGATAACATATCGGTTAGATAAAAAAGTACTAATTGATGTTTGCATACCACTAATCTCTTTCATTTTATCATGTTCCGCAGAGGTAATAAAAAACCAATTGGTATAATTTGTATCGGTAAGATACCTATTGATCTCCATCGAGCGTAAGAATGGATTTTTAAGCTGGTAAATTAGCCCTATTGCCTCAATAAAATCATGAATAAATACCTTTCCCGTAACCTCTTCAAGATAATGTATAATACTTTTAATTCCACGATTAATTACATTTTGTATTGGAAATGAAAAAAAGTCTTTTATTTTTGATTTAGCAGAATAATTTGAATAGATATTATCAAGATTCTTTTTCAAATTTTGAAATATCTCTATGAATCTTTGATCAAAAAATTTAGAAATTTTCTGAGAACTTTCTAAAAAATCTATGAAATTTTTTCCTGGTGGCGTATCTACAATAATAGAATCATATTGCTTGTTATTGAAATGATATTGCAACTCCATGGGAGCTAAAATTTCTCCCATACCTCCAAGAGGTTCTGTTAAGCTTGCAATAATTTTGTTTTTGTTTATTTTTTCAGGATCAATATATTCATTAGAGCAATTATATTGAAGTGCTCTAATAATTGAAAATTTTGGAGTCATCAATAGTGCATGAAATTTAATATCTTTACGACTATCAACCTCATTACAATCAACAATAGTATCTAACTTAATTGTCTCTATATTTCCCCTCCCGCTTTCATTCAAATTCAACAACTCTTTTAATCGCAAAGAAGGATCAATAGTAATTAATAAAACTCTAATATTTTGTTTAGCTAAATATATTGCTCGTGATGTTGCTAATGTAGTTTTACCAACACCACCTGTCCCGCAAAATATTTCAAATTGTTTATGATTTATCTTAGTTTTACTTAAACTCAAAATCATCCCCCTAAATCAAACCATAATTAATAATGATATTATTCAATTGAACGCATCAAAGGAGTTAATTCATCAATGAGATCCGAATGGTTTGTTTCTGTTATGTACGGAAAAGATGTTTTTATAAAGTCCTTATTCATTTCTAATATATCTTTCTCTATTTTAAGTTTCTCAGTTAAAAAGGGAGGGAAGGCAATAATATCTTTAATCTCTTTCATTATAAGGTATGAGCAATTAATAAATATGTTTGTATCAATATTTCTTGAATTTAAATTTTCAATTTTACTTTTAGTATCCTTGGCCTCATTAACAGACATGTATGATGGCATAGAGCAAAGGTTTATTTTAGTAAATGATTTGTCAGAAAGATAATTTTGTACCTTAATAATGTCATTAAAGATAATTCCACTTTTAAAAATACCACTAAAAGTATTAAGTGATTCAAGCATAACTAAAAGATGTCCCGAAGAAGGGGCATCAAATACAGCAATCAATCTTGGATTTTCTTCCAATTCTTTTATTATATATCCAAGATGTATAATATACTGAATACCAGGAATCATGTTAGTGGTTGCCCTGAAAAATGAATTATTTGTAATAGTTTTTGCTACTATTGAGTTAAATTTACTCTCTATATATTTTGCAACATTATCAAAAAAATTTAGTTCCTGGTAATTGATTGCCAATTTATTCATAAGGTGAGCAATAGAGGAAGTATTATCAAATGTAATATATAAGACGCTTTGTTTTTTTAACTTTAAATAATTTGCAAAAGCAACAGAGGTTGTTGTTTTCCCAACTCCCCCTTTTCCGCTAAATAGATATAATCGTCTTTGATAATCTTGATATAGTGGCATAATAATTATTTTAATAATATAAATTTAATTTAAATGTCAAAACAGTACGCTGCGATCATCATAATTTTAAAATAATATCCTTGTATCTCTGGGCCAATATCTTGTTTTATGTTAAATGGGTCATGATATTGCATCAACATACCAACTGCTACATTTTTATTCAATTTAAGATCTATCCCCGCACCCAAATGCATTCCAAATGCAGTTTTGCCCTCTGATTCTGTTAAAGTACCCTCAATTTTTCTTGTAACAATTGGCCTATAAAATCCAAATCCACCTTCAGCAAAAGGAGAAAAAGAATCAAATTGATAAAATTTTCCCTTGATTCCAAGAGCAATTCCTTGAACTATAACCTGTTCACCTTTGTATTCATGAGTAGATCTATGAAGATTGGCCAAAAAATCAAATGAATGACTAGCAGAATATCCATAAAAAAAATCAAAGGTGATTTTATCTTCACCATGATTTGCAAAATCACCTCCTAAAAATGTTTCACCTATACCGATTCCAGCAGAATGAAGGTGTATTCCTGCTTCTTTTTCAGCATCTTCTCTAGTATTTGAGGATGATTTTGCTTTTATGGCCGGAAGGGGATTATGATTAGTAATTGCAGTGGGTTTTATTTCTTCTGATGACAAAGTAGATGAATTTTTTGAATCTTCTGAATATGAATATGAGAAATAGGAACAAACAAAGATCAATATAAATGTTAAAAAAATTATCTTTAAGCATAAACAAAGTTTTTTCATAGAAAAAATAATATCCATATTTATCTACCTCAAATTAAAAAATTCTAACCATTATTAAAAATTCTATCGTACTTTACTACATATGTTAACACAGTAGAGTATTAAATTTTATTATCTTTTAAAATAGTTAAAAAAATTCGATAAATAGCTTGAGTATTTTTTGAATATCTACAATGATTGTTTAGGTGGCTAATTTAATGTTGTTGAAGTTTCGATCATAGTGTTTGTTGCATTCGGATTAATCTCTGTACCTTGATGAAAATTAAATGAATCTGGTAGGATTTCATTTTGAGATGGTTGACCAGATCCCTTCTCTGCTTCTAGCTTTCTTATATAACCTGTTAAAGTTCCTTCTTCGGCCCTGATAACACGCTTTAATAGCTCTGTATCACCGCTCTTAACAGACTTTCTTTCTTGATCAAAAAGAAGTTGAATCTGAGTCATGTAAGTAATATCATTTTTTGTTTTATTGTCTATAACTTGAATTTCATGTCCCTCACGAATTATTTGAGAAATTTCCTCCAAAGTGACATAGCAACTTTGATAAGTGTCATAAAGCTTGCGGTTTTGATACCTTTTGATAATTCTAACGTCTTTGCTCATCGATTTCCCCTATTTTTGCTCAATGAAATATCATTGAGTCGTTCAATGGTTAAAAGTAAATTCCATTTTATATATGCACCATAGTTTTCAATTCCTAGGTGTCTATCACATTTTTTGATTAATTAAAACACCAAAATAATTTTTTTTAAAATTTTTAAATTAATTTTTGAATTGTTTCTTCATCTACTACGTAATTTTTAAAAAAAACACAAAAATTTTACTTATTTTGTTATTTTTTTAATATTTGTTCTTAATTTCAACTAGTTACTGAGTAAACACGGAGCGAATTTAACAACTCAGACAACCTATTCATTACAAGCAACGATTGATAACAAATGATGTAATCTTATGTCAACTCAATAGGTCTAATTTTTTTTTATATTTTAAAAGTTAATTTTTAATGTTTTTTTAACAATAACCGAAAAAATCTTAACAATACCGTAAAAACAAATTATCGGATAAGTGAATTCAAGTTTTTATGATTCATAATAAATATAACTTAAATTAAAATTTTTTTTATTTTTGCGGTTGTTAGGGCAATAATGAATAAAGTATTAATCTTTTTATTAAAAAATCTTTTCATTCCAACCCTATTTTTCCTAATTTTGTTTTATTCATGCTCAAACTTAAAGAATCAAAACGTCACTCACATAAACTCTCTTGACTATTTTGATAGATCTAAAAATGCAGATATTTCTCAAATAAAGCAGATTAATCCATTAATAAATGAAAACACAGAAGAAAATAAAAAAGAAATAAAAACAATTGATAATAAACTATCAGAAATAACAAAGGCAATAAAAAGTGTTGGAGAACCAGCAATCACGTATTGGGCCAGCGATATGTTTTTAAAAGCAAGTTGGGCATCAATAAATGGAGATTTGCATGCAGCAATGATCCTTTTAAAAAATTTACATGAACTAAAACCAGAAGATAGTTTTATAACAAAGAGATATGCAATTGAATTAATCAAAAATGGAAAAATCACTGATGCCCAAGTTGTATTAGAAAATTTAATTAAAAATTTCAAACACAACAAAATTAAAATAGTTGACGAAAAAACATTATTGTTAATGGCAGGCATATACACTGCTTTAGCACAAAAAAACAAGGCCAGGGATATATATCAAGAGGTATTGAAAAAATACTCTAATAATCAAGATGCTTGCATTTTTTATGCTAAATCATTAAGTGAAGATGAAAAAGACAGAAATGGAAAAAAACAGGCAATAAAAATTTTAGAAGAATGTGAGTTGAAAAACAAAGATAAACATGAAAAAGCAGTTCTTGCATATTATCGAGGGAAAATTGCCCTAGAACAAAAAAATATGGCCTTGGCAGAAAAATTATTTGTAAAGGCAATGAAACTGGATTCAGAATATTACATTCCAGTTTTAGCACTAGGTGGAATATATGAAAATGGTGGAAAAATAGAAAAAGCATATGGAGTATACAAAGAATACTTAAGCAAGAGCAGTTCAAACTCAGGTAATTCGATTATCTTAAATAAAGTTGTTCAAGTTCTCTTCTCGCTATCCAAATATTCAGATATAATTCCCTATCTATTAACACTATCAAGAATGGATCCTGATGATCTAAATATCAAAGTTAAACTGGCAATACTCTATACCGACATTGCAAATTATGAAGAAGCAAAAAAAATATTTTTAGAGCTTTTAAAAGATGTTCCCGATTCAGATAAAATTTTATATTATATCGGAGCAATATATGAGGAAACAAAGGAGTTTGATAAAGCAATAGAGTATTTATCAAAAGTTAGTACAGAAAGTCCTTTATTCGAAGATAGCAGCATCCAAATAGCACAAATATTATTAAATAATGCTACAAAAATTAGAGTTAAAAAGTCGAGTTTGAGTGAAAAAAAAGAACCAACAAAAAATACGCTAACAATAATTAATAATGACAAAGAAAAATCCCAACAAATATTTATAAATTTCATTGATAGGAAAGTTACATCTTACCCCAAACTTCATGTTGCTCTAGGTATTATTAAGGCAAATTATTTTGAAGCTTTAGGAGACAACAAAAGAGCAATAGAAATAACTAATGAGTTAAGAAGAAAAGAAGGTTATAATTCTGATCATGATTATTATTTATCGTCGTTATATGAAAAGGATAAAAATTACGAGAAATCATATGAAATATTAAATGAAATACTAAAAAAAGATCCTAAAAATGCTCATGCATGGAATTTCTGGGGTTATTCTTTACTCGAAAGAGGAGTAGAGTTAAATAAAGCATTTGAATACATAAAAAAAGCACTAGCTTTAAAACCTGACGATGGCTACATAAGAGATTCTTTGGGTTGGTATTACTATAAGACAGGCAAATTAAATCTGGCATTAAAAGAAATAAAATTTGCACGTAAAAAAGTAGAAATCGATTCAGTAATCTCTAAACATTTAGCCATTGTCTATCACTCTTTAAAAAATTATACTCTAGCAAAAGCATATTATATTGAAGCGTATAACAATAGCACTGATGCTACTGAAAGAGAGGGACTTTACAAGATCGTTGCCTCAATAGGAAGGATGACCAAAGATTTTGCAGTAGTAATAAAATCAAACAACATCTATAGTAATAGAAAAAACCGCAGAACCCCAGCATCATCAAAAATAGAAAAAATACACACTTCTAAACCAAAAGAAAAATTAAAGTAATGATACAATAAATAAAAATGCAAAGAAAAATAAAAAAAATACAGAAGTATATTATTACAATTAAAAAAAAATCCTGGTCTATAATCTCCTCACAGAAATTTCACTATCAATATTTTACACTTATAGTAATTCTAATTAATTTTTCTTGTAGTTATTTTGAACCTAAAGAGATAAATTTCGATCCGCAAAAGGGTAATTCAAAATTCGATCCAACGGAAGAATTGAATAAATTTAAAAAAAATTTTTATAAAATGTGTTTTAATGGAACAGGAAAAGGACGTATTGTATTAAATGAAGAAACTTATCGTTTTGGTTTTGATTCTAGATTAAATTTAAATAATACAAATTGGACTTTAATCTTTTTCTTTCCCCTGCATAAAGAGGAGAGGTTAATCTTAAACTGGAACAACATTAATAACTCTAAAAATCAAAAAAATGATCTTCTTTTAAAAGAAAGTAATTTTATTCAAGTTCAGGGAAGTTTAGCTCAAAAACTAAGCGAATTAAAGCAGCAACAACAAGATACAAATTATCCTTGGTTAGAATTAATTTGGCCGACTATGGGGCATTTTTTTAAATTTTATAATAGTAAAGAATTTAATAAATGTATTTTCGATCAACAATTATCAGAACAGGAAAAAATATCATCAGGAGTTTGCGAATATTTTCTTGAAAAAAAAATTCACTTCAAATGGAAAAATTCAAATACTTTGCTTGAAACTAAATTTGAAATCAAAAATAACGCTCATCCCTTTGATACTAATATTTCACTTACTAATAATGACAAGAATAAAAAGAATAAACAAAATACAATTATAAACAACTTATTTATAATTATAAAAGGATTCAATGTTTTGAATTTGAATAGTAGTGAATCCTCTTCTACTTTAATTGATAAACCATGTTTCGATTATTTAACAATAAAGATTATAACAACTAACTCCTTCTCTAAAAAAGAATTTGAATTCGCAAAAATAGATCTGTTATTTGAAAAATGAATAAATGTTTAAATTTGTTATCCTTAAAAAAAATTAAGAATTTTTCTTATTATAAAAAATTTCTTTTAATTGTTGTTGATAACAATTTAAATTATATTTACAATGGAACTCGAGATACTTTTAATAAATAAAATTTATTATCGATTGCTTTGCTTTTGCTGCTGCTTCTGTTGTTATGTAATTTTAAAAAACACAATAATAAACTTTATTGCTCGGCTATTTTTATACTTATATATTAATATAACAATAATTGAGTATTTGTGTAGTAGAACTTTTAATGTATAATACTGTCAACAATTAAGTATTGTACTATTTTTATCATGCTCTTCTTGAATTAAGGGATAGGGGTTTGAATAAAAAATGGGTGCGCTCTTTGGTAAGGAAGAATTTTTAAATCTAGATACAGCTCTAAAACGGGAATGGCTAGAAACAAACAATCTTGGAGGTTATGCTTCTAGTACCATCTGTGGTGTTCATACTAGAAAATATCATGGTTGGTTTTCATCTCAACTTAAAAATTTAGGTGGCAAGTATCTTCTATTATCAAAAGTTGGAGCAACATTAGAATTTAATAATAATGAAATCTATGAATTAGATACAAATAAATATCCGGCAGTTTTTCAACCTCACGGCCATGATAGCATACATCTTTTTGACTCAGATATCGTTCCATCAACTTATTACCATATAAAGGAAAGAGCTCTCATTCTTGAACAATCTCTGATGCTCGTTTATAAAAAAAATATATTATTAGTGCACTATAAATTGCAAAACTACAACAAAGGGATAAAAGAAAAAAATAATATTAATAAAAATATAAAGGCCCATTTAAAGTTATACCCTCTTCTTGCCTATAGAGGAATACATGCGCTTACTAAATCCAACAATGATTTAAATGTTAGATCATATTTCGACGACAATTCAATCAATAGAAAAAATAAAATTGTAAAAATTTCTCCCTATCACGGAATGCCTGATTTATTTATTGATAGTGATAAGAAACTAAGCTATTACCCTTCTCCAATCTGGCATTATAACATTGAATATATTGAAGAAAAAAATAGAGGTTTTGATCATAGAGAGGATCTATTTCGACCAGGGATTTTTGAAATAGATATGAATATAGGTGATTGTTTATTAATATCATTTTCATTAGAAAAACCTAAAGAATATGGGAAAACAAGTCTCCAAGATATTTGGATCGATGAGATTAACAGAAGACTTGCATTACGAAAATATCTAACCGAAAAAACAAAAGTAAATATTAAACCCAAAAAATTACTTAAAAGCATAGTAGATTTAAAAATCTCAGCACAACAATTTATTGTTGAACATGAAAATGGAAATTCCTCTATAGTTGCTGGATACCCTTGGTTTGGCGAATGGGGAAGAGATACCATGATCTCCATTCCTGGAATAGCAATTCATAGTGCAGACTCTAATAATGCTTTTAAAATTTTAGAGTGCTATGCAAAGTACATAAAAAATGGAGTGATACCTAATTATCTTCCAGAAAAAGATGGGCACTCACCGGCATACAATTCTGTTGATGCTTCTCTTTGGTTTTTTTATGCAGTTCAAGAGTATATTAATCACACCTCTGATTACAATGGAGTAAAAACAAAACTTAAAAAAGCAATGGATGAAATAATAAATGCATATCTGCAAAATAGAAATCCACTTGCAAACCTAAAAGATAATGGACTTATTTGGGCGGGAGATAAAAATACTCAGCTAACATGGATGGATGCAAGAGTTAATGATTTACCAGTAACTCCAAGATATGGTTTTGCTGTAGAAATAAATGCACTCTGGTATAATGCTCTTTCTTTTTACCAAGAATTTGATTCAGCATTGGCAGTTAAACAATTAATCAACAAGATCAATGATTCTTTTATAAATGTATTTTATAATAAACAATATGATTTCCTTGCTGATGTAGTAAACGAAAACGGCCAAGATTTATCTTTACGACCTAACCAAATCTTTGCTGTTTCTTTACAATATTCCCCTGTACAATCAAATAAACCTTTAGTGAAATCTATAGTAAGAGCTGTTAGAGATAAATTATTAACTCCTTATGGACTTCGAACTCTATCTCCAGATGATGTAAGATTTTGTTCAAGATATGAGGGTAATTCTGAAAAAAGAGATGGAGCTTATCACCAAGGAACCGTTTGGCCTTGGATGAGTTACCATTTTGCCCAGGCGTATTTAAAAGTGGCCGATAACAAAAAAAAGGCAACAAACTACCTATATAATCACTTTAAGTTACTAGTAACTGCTAGTCTAAAAGAGCACGGGATAAACTCTGTGGCAGAAATTTTTGATGGAAACATACCCTATAGAGCAAATGGTTGTCCTTTTCAAGCATGGAGTGTTGCGGAAGTAATTAGAACATATGAATTACTTTCAATATATAAGCGTAAATATGAGTAAAATTTATATCTATATTTGTGTAAAAAAATAAAAAATAGAGGAACTTGGCAATGAAAGTATTAATGTTTGGATGGGAATTTCCTCCCTATATTAGTGGAGGCCTGGGTACAGCTTGTTTTGGTCTAACAAAACAGTTGTCTAAAAAAAATGTGGCAGTTACTTTTGTATTGCCTAAAATCAAAGGTGAAGTTCAAAATGCTGGTATCAAAGTTATAGGAGGGCAAAACTTCATCTATGAAGAAATGGAAGAAATAAAAAAAAGTGCTGAGTTTTTAGAAAAGGAAATTAGGATAAGTTCTCCATTAAAACCATACCTCAGTTATTCGACTTATAGAGAATATCTCGAACAATTAAAAAAAGTCGAAACAGAAATTGATTGTATTAAAAAGAATTTTCATTCTCAATCTATAGATTTTTCCGGAGACTACGGTGATGATCTTTTAAGTGAAGTAGCTCGTTTCGCAGTGGTTGGAAGATTCCTTGCTCAAAAAGAGGATTTCAACGTTATTCATGCTCACGATTGGATGACATTTTTAGCTGGAGTTGAAGCAAAAAGACAAAGTGGAAAACCACTTGTTGTACATGTTCACGCTACAGAATTTGATAGATGTGGAGAAAACGTAAATCAAGATATATTTAACTTTGAAAAATATGGTATGGAAAATGCCGACAAAATAATCGCTGTAAGCCATAGAACAAAAGAAACTATAGTTAATAGATACGGAATCAATCCAGATAAAGTGAGCGTCGTTCATAATGGAGTTGATCTTGATGAAATATATCAGTATGACAAAAATAATCGTCCATTCAAAAAAGATAAAATAGTTCTGTATCTTGGAAGAATAACTATGCAAAAAGGTCCAGATTATTTTCTTGAAGCTGCAAATTTAGTATTACAAAGAAAAAGTAATGTTCGTTTTGTTATGGCCGGTTCTGGGGATATGACAAGAAAATTGATAACACGAATGGCGGATTTAAGACTTGCAGATAGATTTCATTTCACAGGATTTTTAGGAAAAACTGAGAGAGAAAAATTATTTGCAATGAGTGACCTATATGTAATGCCTTCTGTTTCTGAACCATTTGGTATTACTCCATTAGAAGCAATGAGATATAATATTCCAATAATTATTTCAAAACAATCTGGGGTAGCTGAATTACTTAATAATGTAATTAAAGTTGATTTTTGGGACATTCATAAGCTAGCATCTTCAATAGTAAATGTTTTAGAAGGTCCAGGACTTGCTCAAAGTTTAATAGAAAGTAACTGGGAAACTCTAAAAAAGATGGATTGGAGCTTTGCCGCACAAAAAGTTATCAATGTTTATAACGAGTGCCTAAAAGGATAAATACCAAGGGATAAAGGTCTAAGCAGATAGAAAAACAAACAGCTAGTAAAACTCTAAACGTGGGGAGGAATATGAGTGTTTCAGTGTGTTTTTATTTTCAAGTTCATCAACCTTTCAGGTTAAGAAAGAATTATAATTTCTTTTCAATTGGGCCTGATCATTTCTACGAAGATGAAAAAACCAATAAAAATATTTTATCAAAGATTGTTGAGAAAAGTTATCTACCAACAAATAATCTAATGTTAAAATTGATAAAAAAATATAAAGGACAATTTAAAATAAGTTTTAGCTTAAGTGGAATTATCCTTGAACAATTCGAACTTTATGCTCCTCATGTCTTAGATTCATTTAAAAAATTAGTAGATACTGGTTGTGTTGAAATTATCAATGAAACATATTATCACTCACTTTCATTTTTAAAATCTAAAGAAGAGTTTAGAGAACAGGTAAACGCTCACAAAGACAAAATAAAAAAAATTTTTGGAGTAGTACCTACAACATTTAGAAATACTGAACTTATATATAATAATGACTTGGCAGTTGAAATTGAAAAGATGGGATACAAAACCATCCTTGCAGAAGGTACTGAAAAAGTATTGGGCTGGCGAAGTCCTAATTTCGTTTATTATCCTTCAACTGCACCTAAACTAAAACTGCTTCTAAAAAATTATCGTCTATCAGATGATGTTGCATTTAGATTTTCAAATAGTGCTTGGTCTGGATACCCATTAACAGCTGAAAAATATGCTAACTGGCTTCATGCAGTTGCTGGCAATGGAGAAGTAATTGGTTTATTCATGGATTATGAAACTTTTGGTGAACATCAATGGGCCGACACTGGAATATTTAATTTTTTAGAAGCTCTCCCTGAGAAAATATTTGAACACGCTGATTATATTTTTCAAACTCCATCAGAAGTCTCAACTACATATCCGCCTGTAGGATCATTTGATTCAAAAGATTTTATATCCTGGGCCGATATTGACCGCGATTTATCAGCATGGCTCGGAAACCCTCTTCAAGATTCAGCTTTAGATTTGGCATACTCACTTGAAAAACCAATAAAGGAATCGAAAGATCAAGATTTAATCCATACTTGGAGAAAATTGTTGACTTCAGATCATTACTATTATGCCTGTACAAAATGGTTCAATGATGGTGATGTTCATAAATATTTTAATCCTTATGATACGCCTTATGAAGCTTACATGATTTACATTAACGTTCTAAATGATTTAAAATTAAGTTTAAGGGATCGCGGAATAAACTGTTAAATCAGTCTCATTAGATTATATAATTTAATATAATTATTTTTTTAACAGTAATTGTTTATCGATTATTTCTGTTATTTATATTTCATATTCTATGAGGGGAAGATATGAAGATACGTTCTTTTACTGTTTTACCAACTACACCAGCAAAATTAAAACCGTTACTTGAAATGGCCAATAATTTATGGTTTTCATGGAATTGGGATGCAAGACAATTATTTGCTAAACTTGATTACAAAGCATGGAGAAATGCAGATAAAAATCCTCTGCGTACACTCTGTGATGTTTCTCAACAAAAACTGGAAGAAGCTGCTCAAAACAAACAATATATAGCTGAAGTGGAAGCAGTTTATTCTTCCTTTAAAAAATATTTAGCTGCAAGAACTTGGTACGAGGAACTTTACGGAAAAAGAGATCAAAACAAACCATTAGTAGCGTATTTTTCCTCTGAATATGGGTTACACGAATCTCTTCCCATTTATTCTGGTGGACTCGGAATTTTATCAGGTGATCACTTAAAATCTGCAAGTGACTTAGGAATCCCTCTGGTGGCAGTAGGATTGCTTTACCGACAAGGATATTTTAGACAAGGTCTTGATGTAAGTGGTGTCCAACAAGAATATTATCCAGAGAATGATTGGTTTAGTATTCCTGCTCGACAAGAAAAAGATATACACGGCAAACCTTGCATCTTATCTCTCAACATAGGAGAAGATGAGGTATTTTTTCAAGTATGGACTGTGGACGTGGGTAGAATTAGTTTATACCTTTTAGATACAAATCTTCCAATGAATGATCCCAGTAATCGAGACATAACAAAACGATTGTACGATTCTGATAGAGACATGCGTATAAGACAAGAGGTTTTGTTAGGCATAGGAGGAGTAAAGGCCCTCAAAGCTTTAAATATCACTCCTGCAGTTTTTCATATTAACGAAGGTCACTCTGCCTTTTTAATATTAGAAAGATTATCTCAATTAATTATAGATCATCATCTTTCATTTGAAGAAGCAAAAGAAATGGTTTGGGCCACAAATGTATTTACTACTCATACTCCAGTTCCAGAAGGAAACGAAAGATTCCATCCTGGTCTTATAAAAAAATATCTTTCATCTTTTGCTACAGATTTAAAATTAACATGGCCAGAATTTTTAGGACTCGGCCGCGAAAATCCAGAAGACTTAGATGAAGAATTTTGCATGACAGTTTTAGGTTTAAATTTTTCAAGTATGGCAAACGGTGTTTCAAAATTACACGGATCTATTTCTAGAAGAATGTGGGGTAAATTATATCCAGATATTCCAGAAGAAGAAGTTCCAATAGGGCACATTACAAATGGTGTTCATACCAAAACGTGGATTAGTAAAGGGATGGAAGGACTGTTTGTTAGGTACCTGCAAACTGCCTATGAAAGAGAGCGCGCAGACCACACTCTGTGGAAGATAATAGAAGAAATTCCAAATGCTGAAATTTGGTATACTCATTTTGAAAGGAAAAAAGGGTTAATTAAATTTGTTAGAGAAAGGCTAGCACTTCATAGAAGAAAAAAAGGTGCCAGCGTTAGTGAGATAGGAAGAGCAGAAGAGGTTTTAGATCCAAAAATTTTAACTATCGGTTTTGCTCGCAGGTTTGCTCCTTACAAGAGAGGTGATTTACTTCTTAGAGATCTTGATCGCTTAATGAAAATCGTAAATCATCCAGAACGACCTTTGCAAATAATTCTTGCAGGTAAGGCCCATCCAGCAGATACCCTAGGTAAATCTATTATAAAAAAGATCTATGAAACCTGCTCCAGACCAGAATTTAGTAAAAGAATCGTTTTACTCGAAGATTATGATATCGATGTAGCAAGATACTTAGTTCAAGGGGTTGATGTTTGGTTAAACACTCCAAGACGTCCTTTAGAAGCATCGGGAACTTCTGGTATGAAAGCTGCCATGAATGGTGCTTTAAATCTATCAATCATGGATGGATGGTGGGACGAAGGTTTTGACGGGACCAATGGATGGTCAATAGGCAATGGTGAAGTTTACAACGATTATACTTATCAAGATGAAATGGAATCAAGATTACTCTATCGTATTTTAGAAAATGAAATAATCCCTCTTTATTATGACAGAGATGATCAAAATGTGCCTGTAGCGTGGATGAATATGGTAAAAAAATCCATTCAAAGTTGTGGAGAAATGTTTAATGCTCATAATATGCTCACAAATTACCTCACAAAATATTATTTGAAAGGAGATAATCTAAATAACATTCTAACAAAAAATAAATTTGAAGAGGCCAAACATCTTGCTTCTTGGAGAAATAAACTTATTAATTCTTGGAATGATATTGAAATTGTTCGCATAGAAACCAGCTCTAAAGATGTAGTGTTTGCTGGAGAAGCTGTAGTTGTTCGGGCCTATATAAAACTCCATCACATTCATCACCATGATATCATTACTGAAGTTTATTATGGATCTATTGGGTTTCAGAATGAATTGAAATATCCTAAACGAATAAGAATGGAAAGAGAAGGAATTGATGGTGATGTTAGTGTATTCAGAGCAATGATCTCATGTAATTATGGCGGCCGATATGGATATTACGTAAGGATATTACCCGGACATATAAATTTGGCCACAGAGTTTATTCCTAAATTGATTAAATGGGAAAGGTGATAATCTATGTTAATGCGAAAAGAAATTCCTGAATTAAAAATAAAAAAAATTAGAAAAGGAGCACGTTGTATAAAAGAACGCTCTTATCCTATTGGTAATCAGGCCTTCTTTCGAGTCTACAAAGGTAATATTCTTGTACTAACTGTTGTTGCTGAAGAGATGATAAATGATCTACAAGTACTCTTACATACAGATCTCAATGGTAAATGGGAAGATTTAAGTTTTACTGAAACAAAAAAAGGTGAATTTTCAATAAAAGTCCCTCTTAACAACTCTGGTCTATATCGCTTCAAAGTAAAATATTCATTCAATGGAGGTAGTACTTGGTATTGGGATAATGTTCCTTATACATCATTTTATGTAGATCCACCCTCTATGAAAGACATAAAAATGTATACTTTCATACCAACCATCTCTGGTCCAATAAAAGATTGGATAAAACTCCTCCACCACATAAAAAATCTAGGGTTTAATTCAGTACATTTATTACCAATAACTGAGCTTGATACTTCTGAAAGTCCATATTCTGCGCATGACCTCTTTAATATTGATTACTCTTATAAAAACCCTAATGATACTCGCGATCTTTTTGATCAATTTGAGGAATTTGTAGAAGAGGCCAAAAAATTAGAAATCAAATTATGCATTGATTTAGTGTTAAATCATATTGGTATCACAAGTAGAGTGGCCCGTTTTTGTTCAGATTGGATTGCAACTGATAGTAATGAAAAAGACACTCACAAGAGAGCTGGTTGTTGGGATGGTCTTAAATGGGTTAGATGGGAAGATTTGGCACTCATAAAATTCGATCATGCCGATAAACGAATCAGACATGAAATTTGGTATTACATGAAAAAATATGCGCTTTTTTGGGCAAATTATGCAAATTACACTGGAGGAATGGTTCGTTTAGATAATCTTCATAGCACTAACATTCCATTTTTTCATTATCTAATGGAAGCTCTGCGGAGAGAATATCCTGATTTAATTGTTTTTGGAGAGTTATTTACTGATCCAATTACTACTGAAAAAATGGTTTTTGAAAATGGGCTTAATTTACTTTTAGCTACTCCATGGTTTTCAGGCTACGCTCATCAAATGCGAGATTTTATAAAATTCATTCATAATAATTATAATAAAATTCGTTACATGTTCCCGATCAATTCACACGATAGCGGATCTCCCTCTCAAGAATACGGCCATGTTGAGGCCACCATTCCAAGATATGTTATTTGCGCACTCATGGGAACCGGATATACAGGAATGAGCCAGGGAGTAGAATATGGATTGCAAAAAAAAATAAATTTCATAGGCAGGCAAAAGAAAATTGAAATATCTACAAATACCTGGGGAGTTGATTTTTGCTCAATATTCAAAAAAATTCATCAAATTTTTGACCAAAATGAGATGTTTAAACTTGGAGGAAATATAAAATTTATTGATGATAATCATCCGGCAATATTAGCTGTATATAGATTTGATCACCATAATACAAATAAAGGTTTTATAATATTGTCAAATTTAGATACTACATCTGAACATCAAATAGAAATAGATTTTAAAACTCATTTGCCATTTGCTCTAAATACTGAATTATTAGAAAAATTTTCTGATAGAAAAATTTTGATTACGGACTCAATTATTAAAATAAATCTAGCTGCATGCGGTACATTGATATTTGAAATATAATTAAATAAAATATTTCACTCAAAATCTACAAGTGATATGTATGCCATAGAAGAACCATCACCTAGTCTTTTATCTGCAGATTTTATAATTCTTGTATAGCCACCTTTTCTATCTTTAATTTTAGGAGCTATTTCTGAAAATAATTTAGCTGTAGCTATTTTATTGTTTAATTTTGAAAAGACTAATCTTCTTTTTGCTACAGTATCATTTTTAGCAATTGTAATAATCTTTTCAATATATGGTCTTACCGATTTGCATTTAGTTATAGTTGTTTTAATACGATGATTTTTAATTATTTCTATTGATAGGTTTCTTAAAAGTGATTTTCTATGTGAAGAAGATACACCAATTAGATATCTTTTATTTCCATGTCTCATAACTACTTAACCTCAAAACATCTTTCTCAATTATTCACTAATTATTTATTTTATATTTTACTTACTATCACCACTCTGTCTTTGTTGTTGCAATTGCTTTACAATATGATCTACTTTCATTCCAAGACCAAGCCCCATAGATGATAAAATTTCTTTTATCTCATTTAACGACTTTCTTCCGAAATTTTTAGTTCTTAGCATCTCGCCTTCAGTTCTTGAAACTAATTCATAAATAAACTTAATATTTGCATTTTGCAAACAATTTGCAGATCGAACAGATAATTCTAATTCCGAAACTGGTTTAAGTAATGCCTCATTCGTAGGCGACATTTGCATTGATTGTTTTGAATCAATTTGAACATATTCATCTTCTTCTTCAAAATTAAGAAAGATTGTCAATTGATTCTTTAAAACTTTTGCCGCGAGAGCTATTGCATCTACAGGTTGTATTCCTGCGTTTGTCCATATTTCCATAGTCAATTTATCAAAATCTGTTCTTTTGCCAACTCTACTATTTGTAACAGTATAATTCACTCTATGAACTGGAGAAAAAAGCGTATCAATGTATATCCAACCCAAAGGCAAATCATATGATTCTTTATTATCTATTGCTGTTACGTAACCTTTACCTCTAGCAACTTTCAATTCAATTTTAATTGAACCACCAGAAGAAATATTAGCTATAACATGATCAGGGTTAAGAACACTAACATATGGACTTTCACTAATATCACCAGCAATTACCGGACCCTCACCTGATTTTTCTAAAAGTACAACCACATCATCTTTTTCCACTATTTTAAACTTAACTTCTTTTAAATTTAATATAATTTCAGAGACTTCTTCTTTAACATTACTGATCGTACCAAATTCATGTTCAACACCATCAATTCTTACTGCTACAATACCAGCACCTTGCAAGGAAGATAGTAAAACTCTTCTTAAAGAATTTCCTAAAGTTAAACCATAACCTCTCTCTAATGGCTTGGCTACAAACTTACCATAATCAGCTCTCAAGCTATCATAATCAACTTCAAGTGCTGATGGACGAATCATACTCATCCAATTTTTACTAACAAAACTATCTGCCATAAAACTCCCAGCTTAAAATTAATTCATCAAAAATTAAACTCTTCTTCTCTTAGGAGGTTGACATCCATTATGAGGCATTGGACTTCTATCTGCGACTAATGATAATTTAAGACCTACTGATATTAATGCTCTTATTGCATTTTCTCTGCCTGACCCAGGTCCCTTAACAAAAACATCAACACTACTTACTCCATGCTCTAAAGCTTTTTTAGCAGCCTCTTGCGAAGCAACTTGAGCGGCAAATGGAGTTGATTTTTTTGATCCTTTAAATCCTAACTGGCCTGCACTTGCCCAACATATTACATCACCATTCATTTCTGCAAATGTAACAATTGTATTGTTAAATGATGCTTGAACATAACAACAAGCATGTGAAATATTCTTTTTTACTTTTTTTCCAATTTTCGCCATAACATAATTTCCTAAGTAACTTGTATAGTTATTTTTTTACTTCAATTGTTTTATCGATTTTTTACCAGCTATTGCTACAGCTTTACCTTTACGTGTTCTTGCGTTTGTATGCGTTCTTTGTCCTCTAACAGGTAAACCTCTTCTATGCCTTACCCCTCTGTAGCAACCAATATCTTTTAATCGCTTTATGTTTAAAGCAATTTCTTTTCTCAAATCACCTTCTACAGTATAATTTTCAAGACATTTTCTCATTTTTTGAATTTCTTCTTCAGTAAGATCATTTGTTTTTTTATTCAAATCTACTTCAGAATCTTTTAATACATTTGTTGAAACATTCCACCCAACACCGTATAAACTTTGTAATGCTACTACTATTGCTTTATTTCTTGGTAAATCTACGCCTAATAATCTTGCCATCTAAATTCTCCTCAACCTTGCCTCTGTTTGTGTTTTGGAATGCTCTTACAAATTACTCTAAGTACACCTTTTCTTTTTATTATTTTACAATTTTTACAAATTGTTTTAACTGAAGATCTAACTTTCATGTAATTATCCTTTACTTCTATATACAATTCTTCCCTTGCTAAGATCATATTTACTAATCTCAACTATTACCTTATCACCAGGAAGTATTTTAATAAAATGCATTCTCATTTTTCCACTTATATGAGCAATCACTTTATGATCATTTTTTAATTTTACTCTAAACTTAGTATTAGGTAAAAGCTCAAGAACTTCACCTTCAACTTCAATAATACCTTCCTTGTTATCTGACATTCACTTACCTATAATTCATTTACATACATATACTTAGAAACCACTTCGTGTATATCTAAAAATAAATAACAAATCAACAAATACTAATCTTATTCAATATATTTTTATATTTTTATATTAATTGAAAAACAAAATTGTACACACACTTTTTTCAAAATCATATTATTTTAATATTAGAAGCGTTTTTTTGCCCCTGTATATTTTCCTTTAACTTTAAACGAATTATTGCTTTCATATCTATCTGAGTACATATATGATTGCACATTTAATAATACTCTTATGGATACGCTTACTAAAATCAACAATGCAGTTCCTCCAAGTCTTGTATTAGCATCTATATATCTAGAAAAAACAGTCGGAAAAATGCAAATTACAATTAAAAATAACGTTCCAAAAAATGTAATTCTATTAAGAACAAAATCTAAATATTCTTTTGTTTTATCACCAGGTCTTACTCCTGGTACAAAAGCATTATTTCTTTGCAACATTTCTGTGATTTTTTTTGTCTTAAATTGAATCGGAGCATAAAAATACGACATGTACGCAATTAATAAAGCAAAAAGGATATTGAATAGCAATCTACCTGGATAAAGTGACTGCTGTATTGTATCAAGAAAAGGTTTCAATGTACTCTCTGCTGAAACAAAACTTGCAAAAGTTGCTGGTGCTGCTAAAAGAGAAGATGCTAATATAGGAGGCATTACTCCACCCGTATCACAACGAATTGGAAGTGTTTGCATTCCTCCATAAACTCTATTATTAACAATTTTCTTGGCATATTGTACCGAAACACCACGATAAGATTTTTCAACAAATGATACTACATAAAAAGCAACAAACACTAATATTAAATTCAAAAATAATCCAACACCAGAAAGCTCACCATGTTGAAATAAAGTAACTTTTTGAATAAATTCAGAAGGAATTTCTACAGCAATACCTGCAAATATTATAAGTGAAACCCCATTTTCTAAACCATATTCTGTTATTCTTTCACCTAAAAATAGTAAAAACATTGTCCCTGCAGTGAGAGTTAATGCAGTAGTAAGTTTAAAAAATAAGCCTGGTTCAGGTATTACCAAAATTCCACCTTGCGTTCTAAAAGTTTCAAAAACAGCAGCCATACCATAACCTTGTACCATACATAACAATACAGTGCCATATCTAACCCATCTAGCAATTTTTTTTTGCCCTTCTGAGTCTTCATTTAACTCAGCAATTTGAGGTATAACTTCACCTAGAAGGCTAAATATAATTGATGTTGTTATATAGGGCATTATTCCAAGAGCTAGAACAGAAAATCTTTTAAATGAGCCACCACTAAAGGTATTTATCAAATCAAATAAAGTATTTCCTGCAACATTAAAATATAGCTGTAAAGCACCAGCGTCCACTCCAGATACCGGCACTTGGGCCGCAATCCTAAAAACGACTAATAATAATATCGTTATTAAAATCCTTCTCTTTAGCTCATCTAATTTTCCTTGAGCTGCGACCATATTACTAACCTTTTGTAGACAGACATATGAGGATTATATTCCTCTGTCAGTTATTATTTATAATCAATTTTAATAGTTTAAAATAGGCTATTGAATCGATTACAGAATTGTTCCCCCTGATTTGAGTATACTTTCTCTTGCTTTCTTTGAAAAACTATCAATTTCCTTAAATATCATTTTTTTGCATAAAAAATCTTTTTCCTTCATTATCACTTTAACCTTAAGATTTTTCTTTGCACCTTTTAACATTTTTGTTTCAATTATTTTTTCTTTTGTTACAGTATCATTTTGATTAAACTTCTTGTCAATGTCAGATAAATTCATGACTGCAAATTTATTTTTAAATGCCTCATTTGTAAATTTTCTTATTTTTGGCAATCTCATATAGAGAGGTAATGCACTTTCAAAACCAATCCTAACTCCTCCTCCAGCTCTTGCCTTATGCCCTTTATGTCCTTTACCTGCTTGACAACCTTGACCGGAACCAGGTCCCCTACCTAATCTTTTTGTATTTTTATGTGCCCCACGTGGACTTCTTATATTAGTAAGACTCATCGTCATAAATAAATCCTTATAAAAAACTTTTCAAAGTAAAAAATAATCAATTATTATTTAATCTCAAGCATATGAATTACTTTTTTAATCATACCTCTTACACAAGAATTGTTCATTAATGTTCTTTGCTGATTAATTTTTTTTAAACCTAATCCTAAGATATTTGCTTTTTGATTTGGATTACATCCTGCAGTACTTATTTTTAATTTTATTGTAATTTTTTCGCCATTATATTTGAAATTCTTATCGTTAATAGTCATTTTACCCACCTACTTTATCCTTACTCTATTTACGTCAATACCTCTTACCAAAGCAATATCTGAAGGAGTCTTTAATTTCATTAAAGCATCAAAAGTTGCCTTAACAATGTTATGTGGATTATTTCCTCTTACAGATTTCGTAAGTATATTTCTTACACCTGCTAATTCAAGAATTGATCTACAAGCTCCTGCTGCCTTAACTCCAGTTCCTTCAGAGGCAGGCCTAAAAATTATTTCACCAGCATCATGTTTGCCTTTAATCTCATGCGGTATTGTTCCGCCATCTAAAACTATTTTAACTAATTTGTTTTGGGCAGCACTTTTAGCTTTTCTTATTGCTTCAGGTACCTCTTTGGCTTTTCCTAGACCATAACCAATTCTACCATTCTTATCACCAACAACTAATAAAGCTGAAAAAGAAAATCTTCTTCCTCCCTTTACTACTTTCGCACATCTATTTACTGAGATTACTCTTTCTTCTAATTCTGATCCCAAAATAAATTCACTATTGTCAATTTTTTTTTCTTTAGATTTTTTAAATTGTGAAGCAGTATTTCTTCTTTTTTTAATTTTACTCTCATCATTCACAACATTGACTTGATCTATTTCATTATCATTATTTGAATTTTTTGTTTCATCATTCTCTGATACGTAATTCATTATATTCTCCCAAAGATTTTATTTTTTCACAAATTGATGCCATTACTTCGCATACCTTTCGCAACTGATGCTATAATTCCTTTGTAAGGCATACCATTCCTATCAAATACT
>JADGAM010000023.1:28719-36283 GCA_015232015.1 Oligoflexia bacterium
ACCTATCACTTCTGCCCCTTTTATATTTTTTTTCGCACCTTCAATTACATTTTTACCGTAGGTACATGTCGAAAAAAGAGTATTTCCTGAAATATCATCAATAACTTGCACGGATAAATGTTTATTGGTTTTTACAACACATATTCTAGGTATTTCAGCATTTCCATTGATCTTATTTCTTATAGATAGTTTTCTTCTAATTTTTCTATGCTTCGCTAAATTTTTTATTTTTTTTATGCATTTTCTCATTTTAAAATACTCCTTAGATCTAACTATACCCTACTTCTAGCTTTGTTGTTTTCCACCTGTCTTACCCGCTTTTCTAATTATTTTTTCATTAGAATATCTCAACCCTTTTCCTTTATATGGCTCAGGAGGTCTATAATTCCTAATTTTAGCAGACACGAAACCAACTAGTTCTTTGCTGCAACCAGATATTTCTATTTTATTTGCCTTAACAGAAATATCTACTTCTTGAGGGAAATCATATTCTATTGGATGGGAATAGCCTAAGTTTAAAATTAATTTTTTATTAACAATTTGAGCTTTGTATCCAACTCCGGTGAAGTCCAGTGTTTTTGTAAAGCCATTAGATACTCCACTAATTATATTATTGACCATTGTTCTAGATAATCCCCAGAGAGACTTTACTTTCTTATCTAATAAATTTTTATTCAATGGCTCTATTGCTACAGTAGTAGTATTTTTTATAATCTTAAAAAGATCAGAAATATTATATTTTAAAGAACCACGAAGACCTTTTGCAATTATCATATTTCCATTTATAGAAATTTCCACATCTTTTGGTACTTCAATTGGTCTTTTACCTATTCTTGACATAAACAACCTCTCCTGGTTTTTCACCATACTTTACAAATTACTTCACCGCCAATTATCATTTTTTTTGCACTTCTAGAGGACATTATTCCTTTTGAAGTAGAAATAACAACCGTTCCTAAACCACTTAAAACTCTTGGTATTTCATTATGTTTTTTATAGATTCTTAATCCAGGGGAAGAAATTCTCTCTATGCCATTAATTGCATTTTCTTTTAAAAATATTTTTAATATTAAAAAATTTTTTTCGTTAACAACTAATTTAAAAGACCGAATATAACCTTCTTCCTTTAGAACTTTACATATATAGGTCTTCATTTTACTAGCAGAAATTTCAACTTTAGAATGTCCAGCTCGAGAAGCATTCCTAATTCTTGTTAATAAATCTGCTATTGGATCAGACATCATAAAATTTCTCCAAACAAAAATATTTAATTTTTATAAATCTACCAACTTGCTTTTAAAACACCAGGGATAAAACCTTTTAATGCGTTAGCCCTAAAGCATATCCTGCACATTCTAAATTTTCCAATATATGCTCGCGATCTTCCACATAACTCACATCTATTTTTTCTTCTAACTTCAAATTTTGGCTTTTTCTTTGAAGCAATTATTTTTGCTAATCTGGCCATAATATATTTACCTCTGTGTCTTATTCTTTAAAAGGCATACCGAATAATTTTAATAATTCACGAGCCTCATCGTTATTTTTAGCAGTAGTTGCTATGCAAATTCCTAAACCCCTAATCTTATCAATTTTATCATAATTAATTTCTGGAAAAATAATTTGCTCTTTAATTCCTAATGTATAATTACCTTTACCGTCAAAAGCACTAGAAGAAACTCCTCTGAAATCTCTAACTCTAGGCAGTGAAATAGTAACTAACCTATCAAGAAATTCATACATTTTAAATCCTCTCAAAGTCACATGAGCACCTATTGCCTGACCTTTTCGTAATTTAAATGATGCAATTGATTTTTTAGCTCTAGATATCAATGGCTTCTGTCCAGAAATTAAAGCTAATTCATTTGTTATATTTTCTACTACCTTTCCATTTTGCACACATTCTCTATTAACACAATTAATAATTATTTTGTCCAACCTTGGAACCATATTTATATTTTTATAGTTAAATTTTTTATTCATTATTGATTTTATTTCAATATTATATAGCTCTTTTAATCTACAACTCATACTTGCAACCCTTGTTTTTTTCATTACTTTTATTAAATAGCTGCAGAACTCTTAACAGATACTCTTTGTTTAATTCCATCTATTAATATTATTTTTATTCTTGTTTTTTTTCCTGTTTTTGGATCTAATAAAGCCACATTACTTCTATCAATAAATAATTCTTTTTTTACAAACCCACCTTCTGTGTTATCTTTAGATCGCGCCATTGCTTTTGTAGCTAAATTTATTCCCTCAACTAGAACTTTATTATTTTTATGATTTATCTGTTTAACCTTGCCTCTTTTTCCTTTATTTTTTCCTGCTATTACGATTACTTCATCTTTTACTTTTATTTTTTGCATTTTGTCCAACCTCTCTTTTATTTTTTGTAGCATATGTTATATATAAAACTACAACACCTCTGGTGCTAAAGAACAAATTTTAGCAAAATCTTTATTTCTTAATTCCCTCGCAACGGGTCCAAAAATTCTTGTTCCAATAGGTTCATTATTTGCAGAAATTAGTACTACGCTATTATCATCAAATCGTATATATGAACCATCATCTCTTCTCAAAGGCGATTTTGTTCTTACTACCACAGCTTTCTTCACTTCACCTTTTTTAATTTTCGATCCAGGTATTGCTTGTTGGATAGCAACTACAATAATGTCGCCAATAGTTGCACTCACTTTTTTACTGCCACCCAAAACTTTTATACATTTAACTAGTTTTGCTCCCGAATTATCACCCACTTCTAGTCTTGTTTGCATCTGAATCATGAATCTATCCCCTTTATTTGCCTAGTTTATTTTTCAGTTCTGTAAAGTTCCCATCTTTTTAATTTTGATATCGGTTTAGACTCAATTATGGTTACCACATCCCCAATTTTTGCTGAATTAATTTCATCATGTGCGTAATATTTTTTAGATATGCTCACATATTTATCATACCTAGCATGTTTAATTTTCTTGCTAACACTTACTGTAATCGTCTTATTACATTTATTCGAAATAACAGTGCCGGATAATTTTCTCTTATAATTTTTTTTATTTTCCATATTGATGATCCAATTAATTTACAGATTATTTATTTAATTCTTTTGTTCTTTTTGCTGTTTTTAATCTTGCTATATTGCTTTTTATTATTTTTAACATATGTGGTTTTTCAATGCTTGATGTATATTTTTTAATTTTTAATTTAAATAAATCTGTATCTAAATTATTTATTTTTAGATCTATCTCTTTATCCGTTAATTTAACAATATCTATAAATTTTAACTTTTCCATATTAAAAATTTTTCCTAAATTATTTATTAATGCTATGTTCTTAAGCAGTAATTCTTTGTTCTTTTTTTATTACCTTTGTTTTTATAGATAATTTATATTTCGCTACTCTTAATGCTTCAATGCATGTGGCTTCGTCTAATCCGCCAATTTCAAATAAGATTCTTCCTGGTTTCACAACAGCTACCCACGACTCAGGAGCTCCTTTACCATTACCCATACGCACTTCTGCTGGTTTTTTTGTTAATGGTTTGTCTGGAAAAATTCTCACCCAAATACTTCCACCACGCTTAGCTTTTCTTGTTATGGCAACCCTAGCAGCTTCAATTTGTTTGTTTGAAACAAAACCACAGGTAAGCGCTTGCAATGCAAATTCTCCTCTATTTATTTCCGCACCTCTAAAAGCAACACCTCTCATCCTTCCCTTCATCTGTTTTCGCCATTTGACTTTTTTTGGGCTAAGCATATAAACTACTCTCCATCTAGCTTTTTAAAAATTATTTCTATTTAAAAATTTCACCTTTATAGACCCAGGTTTTTACTCCAATTATTCCATATGTTGTATGGGCCTCGGCTGTATCATAATCAATATCAGCTCTTAGTGTGTGTAATGGTATTTTTCTTTCAGAATACCCTTCAGTTCTTGCCATTTCGGCGCCACCAAGCCTACCAGAACACTTAACTTTTATACCTCTAACTCCAGCACGAAATGCAGCTTGCATTACTTTCTTCATTGCTCTTCTAAATGCAACTCTTTTTTCGAGCTGCTGAGCAATATTTTCTGCGATTAATTTTGCATTTGCATCTGGTCTCTTTACTTCAGCTATATTAAAAAAAACAGTACCTTTTATAATTTTTTTCAAATCCTTCCGAATTTTGTCGATTCCAGCACCTTTTTTACCTATAGCAACACCTGGCTTTGCAGTATATACCGTTATTTTAACTTGATCTGAAGTTCTTACTATCTCAATGCTAGCTACGGAAGCTGCTTTTAATTCCTTCTCTATATATTTTCTAGCAGCTAAATCCTCGTGCAATGAATCAGCATATCTATCTTTAGTGTACCAATTTGAATACCACGTTCTAATATATCCAAGTCTAAAACCGAACGGATGTACTTTTTGTCCCATTACTTACCTATCCTTCTTACTTAAAAAACTTCAGATTATTTTTTCTCGAGATTTTCGCATAATTTTATTTTTAACTTACTTGTTCTAAATTTAACTCTATATGCCCGTCCCTGAGCTCTAGCATGTACTCTTTTAATTGTCATTCCTTCATCAACACTTATATATTTGATAAATAATTTATCTAAATTATATGTTGAATTTTTAGAAGCTATTGCTAAACCATTATTTAACGCTTTTGCAATCGTCAATGCAATGCTCTTTCTTTCGTTAAATCGTAAAATTTTTAATGCTTCGCTGACATATTTTTCTCGTATCAAGTCAACAACTAAACGAACTTTCCTCGCAGATACTTGTACATTATTATTTTCAATATTAATATTCATCTATTTATCCAATTTTCAATTTTTATTTTATACATAAAATAACTCTTCAATACAAAATTAATCTTAAAATTAATAAATTACTAAAGTTTTAAAATATTTTTTATGCTGACGTTGTTTTTGTTTTTTTATCACCAGAATGTCCATGAAAAGTTCTTGTTAATGAAAACTCTCCTAATTTATGCCCAACCATATTGTCAGTTACATATACTGGTATAAATTTTTTACCATTATGAACAGCAAAAGTTGTCCCAATAAATTCAGGAATAATAGTAGATCTTCTTGACCAAGTTTTTATTACAACTCCACTACGATTTTTTTCACTTTTTATCTTTTCAACTTTTTTAATTAAATAATTGTCTACAAATGGACCTTTTTTTACTGATCTTGCCATTAATAAATCCTCTAAAAATTATTTTTTACTTTCTTTTTTTAACAATACGTTTATCAGTTCTTTTGTTATTCCTTGTTTTGTATCCTTTGGTAGGTAGACCCCACGGCGTCACCGGATGTCTTCCTCCCGAAGTTCTTCCTTCACCACCACCATGAGGATGATCTATTGGGTTCATAGCGACTCCTCTTACACTTGGTCGAATACCTCTAAGTCTACTTTTTCCTGCTTTTCCCCAAACCACTTGTTCATAATCAATATTTCCAACTTGACCAATTGTGGCCCGACAATCTATTTTAACTTTTCTTAGCTCATTTGAAGGCAATCTAATCAATGCTTCATTGCCTTCTTTTGCCATCAATTGAGCATATGCTCCCGCTGATCTGGCCATTTGCCCTCCCGCTTCAGGATATAGCTCTATATTATGCACTAATGTTCCAATTGGAATATCTTTTAATTTTTTTACATTACCAACTTTTATATCAGCTTTGTCAGAGGAAATTACAATATCTCCTACTTTCAATCCAAGAGGCGCAATAATGTATGACTTCAATCCATCCCGGTAACATATCAACGCTATTCTGCAATTTCTATTTGGATCATATTCTACAGATTTTACTACTGCCTCTATATCTAATTTATTTCTTTTAAAATCTATAATTCTATATTTTCTTCTACTAAATGCGCCACCTCTGTGTCGTGTAGTAATTCTTCCACTATTATTTCGTGCTACTGAAGAACGTAAGGGCACAATAAGCGATTTCTCAGGTGATTTTTTTGTTAATTCTTCTCCTGAAACTAATGTCATATGTCTTAAGGCTGGCGTTTTTGGGCCAAATCTTCTAATGCTCATATTATATACCTTTAAAAAATTCTATTTTTTGTCCTTCTTTAATTTTCACATAAGCTTTTTTAAACTGTTTAGATTTAATTGTTCCTTTTTTAGTTCTCTTCACTTTACCAGGTAAAATAGATGTCTTGATGTTAAGAACTTTTACGTCAAATAACTTTTCAATTGCACTTTTAATTATATTTTTATTAGCGTTAATAGCTACTCTAAAAACATATCTATTACAACTATCTAAAACATATGTTGTTTTTTCAGTTAACATCGGTTTTAACACTACATAATTCAAAGAATAAGCCATATTTTAATCCATTTCCTCATTCAAAACATAAAACGAATAAGTATATCCAAAAAAATTTAATATAATTTCTCTAGTCTATCTATTAAAATTCCAAGTGCATCTTTTTCTATCAATAAATGATCATATTTAACTGCTTCATATACACTAAACCCTTCTGCAGCCATTCCTTTTGCTCGAGGTAAATTTTTAACTGCATCCAAAACAGGGGCTGTTTTATTTTTG
The DNA here is from genome assembly GCA_015232015.1 of Oligoflexia bacterium. Taxonomy (GTDB): domain Bacteria; phylum Bdellovibrionota; class Bacteriovoracia; order Bacteriovoracales; family Bacteriovoracaceae; genus JADFZW01. The sequence goes on from JADGAM010000023.1 coordinate 35,284, forward strand.
GTCACTACTAAAGATGAGTCTAATTTTCTATCAGCTAATATTTTATATAATTCTTTGGTTTTGTTGTTAAAATTAAATGCATCAACAATAAAAAGTTTATTACCATGTAATTTATCTATTAGAACTGAATGAATTGCATTTAACATCATTTTTTTATTGATTTTTTGTTCATAACTTCTTTTGCTTGGACCAAAACAACTTCCACCACCTGGATTAAGAGGGGATCGACTTGAACCTTGCCTGGCCCTACCGGTCCCTTTTTGTTTAAAAGGTTTTGCTCCACCACCTCGAACAAAAGCCTTGCATTTATTTACAGCATTTCCTTGTCTTCTTCCTGCTAAGAGTGATTTTATAACCTGATGAACAACAGGAATATTTATTTTCTCTGTCTTGAAATCCAGTTTAGTTTGATAACTCCCTACAACTTCAAATTTAGAATTATATAGCTTTAATTCAGTCATTTTTTTCATCCTACAATAATTTCATAAAAGCAATCTTATTTATTCACTTTAGTTATTTTAACAACGGTGTTAACAGAACCTGGTACAACACCTTTTATGAGAAGATATCCTTTTTCCTCATTTACTTCTATTATTTTTTGATTTTTTATTGTCACAACATCACAACCCATATGTCCAGGCATTTTTTTTCCAGCAAAAACCCTAGCTGGAGTAGCTCTGTTTCCTATAGCACCCGGATGTCTATGAAAATGAGAGCCATGCGCCATTGGACCACCACTAAAATGATATTTTTTTATTACACCTTGAAAGCCTTTTCCTTTAGATATAGAAGTTACATCTACAATACAATCAGCAATGAATAAATTTATTGAAATTTGTTTGCCTGCATTTGAAATATTTGCATCATTAGACAATTTTACTTCTGAAAATTTTGATAGATTTGTCTCAATTCCAGCCTTTAATAAATGCCCTTTTATTGCTTTTTTAATTAATTTTTTCTTCTTTTCTACATACGCAATTTGATAAGCTGAATATCCTTC
>JADGAM010000240.1 GCA_015232015.1 Oligoflexia bacterium
AGAATTATTGAAAGGATATTATGAGTTAGGATTTACATCGCTCTATCTTCATAATGTAAATAAAAATCAGGAAAATTTTATTCATGAGTTTGGGAATCATGTTTTACCTAGAATCCTATAAGTAAAGAAAGGATAGAAAATGTCATTAAAAGCTAAGGCCTTAGCAATCTCTGATTATGGATTGATTAGCAATTTAAGAACAGTGGCGCTCATTGGAAAAAATGCATCTATCGATTGGTTATGTATACCACGATTCGATTCCCCTAGCGTTTTTGCAACTATTCTTGACCAAGAAATAGGTGGATATTGTAAGATATCTATACGGGATGGAGTATACCAAACTCAAGATTATATTCCCGATACAAATATTTTAAAAACAGTATTTTCTACTAAGCAAGGTACAGTCACTATTACTGATTTTATGCCTTTAATAGGTAATATTAATCAGGCCATGAATTCTTTTGGACCTGGTAGAATTTATAGAATCATTGAATGTGAAGAGGTGGCGGAAATAGAAATTGAATGGAGGCCACGACTGAATTACGCTAAAACAGAAACAGAAACAGAAACAAAAACAAAAATAAGAGAGACTCAAAAAGGGTGGAAAGCTGAAGATGGTGAAAATTATCTCATTCTTAATGGAACATTCAAAGATTCACCATCGAGCAAGATACGAATCCAAGAAAATACATCAGGCCTTTCTCTTTTTGCCCACTTTAAAGTTGAAAAAAATAAACCTCATATTCTTTCTTTAGATTGGGATGATTCTAGCTTAACCCAAAACAAGCATTCAGAGCTCTATAAAACAATAGAGCATTTTGATCCTCAAAAAATATTTGAACTATTGAAAGAGACAACAATCACCTGGTCTAATTGGGCGCATGGAGAAGATCTCATAAATCTTAAAGGCCAACAGTGGGAATCAGAATGGCATTCAACTATCTTGCGATCGAAACTGCTTTTAAAGGCGCTTGATTATGCCTATAGTGGTGCCTTTATAGCAGCACCAACCACATCTCTTCCAGAGGAAATTGGAGGTACTCGTAACTGGGATTATCGCTATGTATGGATACGAGATGCTGCCTTAACAATTCAGGCATTGATGGCATTAGGACACAAACATGAATCATTCGACTTCCTCGATTGGATTAACCAGTTGGCCATTCGAGAGAAAAAAACTGCCTGGAAGCTGCAAGTTCTTTATACTGTTAGTGGTGATATGGAAACTAAAGAAGTGATTCTTCCTCATCTAAAAGGTTATAGAGACTCCCGGCCAGTAAGAATCGGCAACGAAGCTTCTAATCAATTTCAACTGGGAATTTATGGAGAATTTATTAATGCTCTCTATGAACTTATTCAAAGAGAAAAAAAAATCCAAGAAGCACAAATTCAAATCATTAAAGGTATTGCTCATTATGTTTGCCAAAATTGGCGAAATGCAGATAGGGGGATATGGGAGATTAGAGGAGAACCTCGTCACTTTGTTTATTCCAAAGTACTTGCATGGGTTGCACTTGATAAAACTATAAAATTGGATGAGTCTTTTCATTTTACTAAACCCAGCGAACTTGAACTTTTTAAGAAAGAGCGGTTAACATTGAAAAATATGATTTTAAAACATGGATATAACCGCAAGCTTGGATCTTTTGTTCAATCTTTTGATTCAAATAATCTGGATGCAGCAAATTTACGAATTCCTCTCTTTGGCCTGTTACCTTTTGAAGATGCTAGGATTCATTCTACCATCGATCGAACCAAAGAAAAATTAATGGAGAATGGATTCGTTTACCGCTATCGTGATGATAGTTTGCCAGGAAAAGAAGGAGCTTTTATTTTATGCACATTATGGCTTGCCGATGCATTGGCCTTAACTGGGCGTTTAGAAGAGGCACGAGAAATCTATCAAAATGTCATCGGCCATACAAATCATCTAGGACTTCTGTCCGAGCAGATTGATCCTAAAACAAAGGAGTTCTTGGGGAATTTTCCACAAGCGTTCTCGCATATTGGAGTAATCAACAGTGCTCTTTATCTTACACTTGCTGAAGGAAAAAATGTGCCCCCTTCAGCGTTCATAGGAGAAACGTTTAAAATTGAACACTACAAAAAAAAGCATTAGCTAATTTAGAATCTACTTATTATTTCACAGGCCCAAAATATTTATAAAAAGTTTTCATTTGAAAACATTCTTAAACAATCTGTTATTGAAAATATAAAAAACAACCATACATTTCATCAATTTCCAATAGCTTATGCCTAAAGAGCATATGGTATATTGATTGCTAATATCTAATATAATATGCAAACAAGTATGGCCGGAATAAAAACATTGACGGGCCCTAACATTTATCGAAGGAGTTTTTTATGTCGTTTCCTTTCTTAATTTTTAATAATAAAAAAATTACCTCTCTTATTTACATTATTTTATTTTCTCTATCTTTTTTAAAGCAAGCACATGCATTTAAAGTTGATAATCACATCTTAATTGGACAAGAAGTTTTAAACAATCTTAATAAATGCCAATTTAGCGCAGGCAAACCTTGTGTTAACATGATAAAGAGCGAATTTAAAAATCTCCCAATTAATTCAGAGATAGCAGAAGCGCTAAACAAATATCCTGAATATTACAGAATGGGAAATAGTGGCCCAGATGTTTTTCCTGATATTGTATCAGGGCAAACAGCAATCCACCCAGGTGTTCGGACAACCAAAGGAAATAAAATTGTTAAATCCGGTTTTGCAACCGGCGAGTGGCTTGATCTACTGATCAAAAAAGCATTAAGTTTAAATGATAAAAATGCGCGTTTAAAGGCATTGGCCTTTAGCTATGGATATGCTGGACACATTTCTGGGGATGTATTTGCACATACTTATATAAATAGATTTGCTGGCGATATTTTTGATTTCGCTAATGGAGAGGCGGAAGCAGAACGTAGGCATATGGCCGTTGAAAATTATATGGCCCAAAATTATCCTAATAAAGTTTTAGGCAAGAATCATCAACCTATTAAAGTTTGGGAAGTTGTAAAAAACACAGATGGTACCTGGAGTATTCCCCACGATTTTTTAATCGATACACTCATTTTATCAGAAGAGAGTTCAAATGAGTTTAGTAAAACCTTGGCCCTTCACTTTCCGGCCGTACAAAAACTGTATAAAGAAATTAATAAGCAGCTTTGCTCAAATAATTATGAGATAAACCTGAAAAAAAATGTAGAAAAAGTTGCTGATGATTATTTAAAAACAGACCCAGATAGTGAAGCAGTAAAATCCTCTACGGTTGCTGATACTATAGCTTTCATTAAAAGTATTAATAATTCTTCTAGCGGTTGCCTTCTACAAGATAACGAAATCGCAGTAATCCAAATTATTGCCAAATATAAATTTAAATTAAATTTGGATAAACATGAGGCAGGAAAATTATCTGAACTGGCAAACGAAATTGGAAGATTATTACAAAGAGGAGAGAAGGAAATAGCAGCTGGCAAAAAGCGGGTATATGAAAACTTAAAACAACTTACTAAAAGTAAAAACAAAGTCGTTCTTAAAATTGCAGATTCAATGTTTAGTAGGGTAAATGATTTTTTCGAATTAAATGATCAATTACTTAACCTTCAATTAGAAATCTCTAAAGCAGAAACTCAAATTTTGGAAACGCAAACAAAATTAGCAAACGAGTTTAATAGTTTTGCTTGCGAGGCCATTAATTGGACTTGTCCTGATTCAGACTTTCTTACCCAAGTAAATGAAACAATCTCCAAAACATGTACTGGATTAAGAAAAGTTTTAAAAACTAGACAAATAGTGGAGAAAGGATTTTGCCCAGTTAAAAGGCCAGATGTTTGTTACCGCAAAGTCGGTTTTGTTAAAGTACCTTATCCCTGTCTTAAAGATGTGAATGAAGTATGTGATGTAATTAAAAATATTACTGAGCAAGTAGATGAGACTTTCCAATATCCTTGTAGCGAAGTAGTCACTCGAACGGTTGTTGATTTACATAAAAAGCTGTTATGTACGCAGGCACAGCTTGCTTGTATGTCGCTCAAAAAAGGATGGGAGATGCAAAAAAATGGCCTTGAAGATTTTGTAAGTAAAAAGCAATCACTATTTTCTTCACTAAAGGTGGCCTCCAACTATGCCCAAAGAAAAATGCCGGCATTAAAGCAATTTTTAGCAGATAGGATTAATGATATTAACGGCCTTGAAATAACGTTAATTGATACTGCAGAAAAATTTGATTTAGGTGTTAGTGAAGCTATATACCGTTCTTTATTAGGAGTAAGAAGTATTTTGGAAGGGTGGAGAGGAGATATTAGAGTGGCATTGGCCGCCTACTTAGATTCCAATGCTTCAAGTATTATCAATACGTTTGATAATGATAGTAGTACACATGGAGGTTTAAAAGCATTTTCTGAGTGGAAAACCTGTTATTTACCGAGGATAATCGGAATTCCTGGATTTATCCATGACTCTACTATATGCCAATATACTAACATTCTCCAACAAATAGAAAAAATCAAGATGACTATTAGAGACTCTTTATTAAAAATGGCACCAAAAGAAATTCAAGATATTTATTCTGAGGTTGTATCATTTATTGATAACAAGATACCAAGAATGGCGGCCAAAGCAGTTGATGAGGCATTTTCTAATTTATTTAATGGAAAAAATATTAATTTAGAAAATTATTTTTTGGCCACTCGTAAAGACATTGATGCTTCTGAATTGGATAGAATTATTGCTAAACCAATAAATGTTTTAAATGTACCGGGAATTCCTCATGCATCTGGAAAAGTTACCGCCGATATTGGAACCGTAATAAGTAACAGCATTAACTTGGCCTCGCTTGCATTGGTTGATGCCGATGGTTTGAATCTTATGTTACAATCAAAGAATATTTCTCCCTTATACAATAATCTGAAAAATCATAATATTTTAACCCATTCAATTGCTTCGATCGATGGTAATCATCAATGGCAACCTTTGGCCCCTAAATATTTTAGATTAGATCCTCGAAATAATACTCTATCAGATGAGGAGTGGTTGATATCAAAAACAGATACCTTTGCAATGAACAGACGGTTTTCTATGCAAGAATGGCAAGGTAGTGAATATGGATTTAAGTTATTTACCAATGAAGTTGCTCGAAAAGAAATATTTAATAAAATTTTTCAAAGGCCGTTTACTCCCGATGTCTCTGAGGTGCTTTTTGGGGGAAGCTTTGATGACACTTTTACCGGCCTAGATGCGATTATCTCAACTCCTCATAGAGAAAGCGATTCAGACATCATTACGGCCGCTGAACCAGCTATGGACATAACTGCAGAGACGGAATCTATAGGTTTTAATTCAGAAATTGAGATCACCGCCGAAGAAGTGTCAAAGCTTTTATCCATTGCTTGGAACAAAAAGAGTGGAAGTAAAATAGATGATAAAGCTTTAAATATTCTAGTCTCCAAATTTGCATATAAGATGAAAAATTTTATAAATAAAAATCCAGATGCTTCTGCATCGGAGATCACTAGCGCAATGAATTTCTTTGCCTCTCAGTTAATAAATGAGGAGCTACAAAAATTAGCAATTATCCCAATTATAATAACCTTGCTTGCTTATTAATATACCCACCTGCTATTAAAAATATTAATCACAACCTTTAGGAACTGTGATTTTTAAATTATTTTGAAACGCCTCGAAGAATCTACAAGCAATATTAATATCTCCTTTTGTTAAAAGCAATTCTAGTGCTTGTAACCGTAAATCGCCTTCGAATTTACTTTTCAGTGAATGTAAGGATTTGCTTAACCTTATTTGTGTATTATCTGCAATAATTGAATAGTACTCAATTAAAAATGAGTCAACTAAGGAGACAGGTAATGCCGGAGGATATATTTTAGAAAATGACATTTGTTTTGGAAAACCAGAAATAGTACCATCTTCATGATGTTGTAAAATTATATCCAAAACAAAACGATTCATCTCTTCAGTTCTTTCTTTTTCAAAATATCTTTTTACAATTAGATAACCTTCTAGAGGGTGATCAAGATATACTTGACTAATACTTGGGTCAATTTTTTTATTCCAAACCAGATCATAATCTTTTAATTTTCCAATAAGACCAATGTCTCGAAAATAAGCACCAAGAGCGATAGATGATATGGTTTTTGGAGAGTTCCATTTAAGAACTTGAGCTGTCATGGTTGACAAAATTACTCCCATAA
>JADGAM010000241.1 GCA_015232015.1 Oligoflexia bacterium
CTTGGATTTTAGGAAGAGAAGGAAAAGCTATATCTATAGTTGGTCGATTCCAGATGCTGGACAATCTTCGAAGATCTCTAACCTCTCCTATGATATTATTTTTATTTATAGCTTTCTTTTGTATTCCAACTCATAACAATTGGATTTGGATTGTTTTAAGTTTAGTGGCATTAGCACTGCCCCCGCTAATGCCATTTTTTTCAGAAATTATTTTCTATAAAAACAAGAATGTTTCCATTAGAGAGCAACTTCGAATAATTTATAAAAATTTATTTTTAGGAATGAATCGTTTTTTATTAAATGTAATTATGTTACCGCATAATTCAAGGATATATCTAGACGCCATTTTTCGTACAATTTATCGAATGACCATTAGTAAAAAAAAATTATTAGAATGGACAACCGCTGCTGCTGCTAAATCTAGTGCAAGCTTAAAACTTAAAAGTTTTTTTAGTACTGTAACTTATATTGAAATTTTCTCATTACTATTATTACTATTAATTACTTTTATTATTAATCCGATTCAATTTAATACTGCTATTTTCTTTATTATTTTATGGTCTATTTCTCCTTATGTATCATGGAAAATTAGTTTACCCCCATCAAAAGAAAATATAAGGTCTTTAAACGAAGATGAAATATTTATTTTCCGGGAAACCGCTAGACGAATATGGCGTTTTTTTACAATATTTGTAAATGAAAAAGAAAATTTTCTTCCCCCAGATAATTTTCAAGAAGACCCCGTTCCTATAATTGCTCATCGAAGTTCTCCTACTAATTTTGGTCTTTATCTTTTATCAATTATTGCCGCTCGCGATTTTGGCTGGATTGGTATTCAAGAAATGGTTCATCGTTTAGAAAATACTTTAAACAGTATGAAAAAACTTCCTCGCCATCAGGGTCATTTTTTTAATTGGTATCAAACAAATACTGGAAATGCTCTAGAACCCCGATATATCTCATCAGTTGATAATGGTAATTTAACAGGACATCTTATAGTAGCACAGGAGTTGAAAGAAATTTTAAAACGACCACTAATAGAATCCGTTATGAAAATTGGAATATCTAATTCTTCAAAAGGATTTTGCAAAGATTCACTTAGACTTTTAAAAGATTCAATTTATCTTTCGAAATTATCTGATGAAAAAAGAAATTTGATTGTTGACCAGGCACAAATTATTGCCGCCACTGATGAATTAGAAAAACATTTACTTATGAAATTTAATGACGATCAAATTTCAGAAAAGATTTCCTATTGGGAAACTCTTTCATCAAAAGCTGAAACACTAGTAGATCTAGCAAAAACATTTGCCGCCGAACGAGATGAAACTACTAAATGTGAAATTCTCAACTGGTCTAAACTAATAGAGGAAGAAATTACAAGTCATGTAAAAGATCTTGCTTTTTTTGGTGCTGGCAATGCCATTTTCCATACTAAAAATAAAATAAAGGAGCTGATAAATATTTGCTCAGACTTTATTAATGAGATGGATTTCAATTTTCTTTATGATCATAGTAGAAAGTTATTTTCTATTGGTTTTAGAATGCCAGATAATTCTTTAGATAATAGCTACTATGATCTTCTTGCTTCCGAGGCCCGACTCTTAAGTTTCATTGCAATTGCCAAGGGTGATATCTCTTCTAAACATTGGTTTCGTTTAGGACGGGCGCTAACTAAGGCAGATCATGGAGCTGTATTATTTTCTTGGTCTGGTTCAATGTTTGAGTATCTGATGCCGTCTTTAGTTATGAATACTCCTGTTGGAAGTTTACTGGAACAAACATGCAAATTAGTTGTTAAAAGACAAATTCTTTATGGCGAACAAAGATCAGTTCCCTGGGGTGTATCAGAATCAGCATACAATGAACGTGATATCCATTTCACCTACCAATATTCAAATTTTGGAGTACCAGGACTAGGTCTAAAACGGGGTCTTGTAAATGATTTAGTAATTGCCCCTTATGCAACCATCTTGGCGGCCATGTATGATTCTGTTAGTGCAGTAAAAAATCTTAAACGATTATTAAAACTTTCGGCCTGTGGACTTTTTGGTTTTTACGAGGCAATTGATTTTACCAAAGAGCGACTTCCTGAAAATAAAGAGGTTGTCGTGGTAAAAACCTATATGACCCATCATCAAGGAATGTCACTTATTTCCATTGCAAATGTTTTATATGATGGAATTTTTCGTAAACGATTTCATTTAGTACCAATGGTACAAGCGACAGAACTTCTATTACAGGAACGAACACCCACTAATGTTATAGTTGAAAAACCCACTATGGAAGCAAGTGAAGTATTACATGTTGAAAGCGAGGGAAGCAGAATAGCTCGTCACTATTATTCTGCAGAATCGGTCATTCCCCGCACACATCTTCTTTCAAATGGTAATTACGTTGTTATGGTTACCTCTGCTGGTTCAGGTTATAGTCGCTTTCGTGGTATTAATATTACTAGATGGAGAGAGGATGTTACTCGTGATCATTATGGAAGTTACATTTTTTTAAGTAAATCTAATACCGCTAATAAATCTAATAAAAAAATTTCTAAAGCAAACCCTTCTGTATGGTCAGCAGGCATTCAACCTATTGTTACTGATACTACCAATGATACTTCTAGTAGTAAATATGAGGTAATATTTACAGAAGATCGAGTGAAAATTACAAGAGAAGTGGAAAATATAGTTTCTGAGTTAGAAATTTATGTTTCTGCTGAAGATAATGCAGAAATACGACGACTCTATCTTACTAATAATAGTTCAGAAATCACCGATATTGAAGTAACATCGTATGCAGAGGTGGTTTTAAATTCAGAAGGGGCCGACCTTGCTCATCCAGTATTTTCAAATCTCTTTGTTCAAACAGAGTACGCTCCAGATATCAGCTCTATTATAGTAAATCGTCGTCCCAGATCTCAAAAAGAATCAACGGTATGGCTTGCACATGTGATTGCTACAGATTTGAACGCCATTGGAGAAATTGAGTATGAAACTGATCGCTCACGCTTTATTGGACGAGGACGATCGATAAAAAATCCTATTTCTGTCTTTGATGGTAAACCTTTATCAAACACTGTAGGATCAGTTCTTGATCCTATTATAAGTCTTAGAACTAGAGTGCGAATTGCTCCAGGTAACACTGCTAAAGTTACTTATTCTACCGCCATTGCTTTAGAAAAAAATGAACTTTTAAATTTAGCTGATAAATTGCGTGATGATTCTACTTTTGAGCGCATTTCTAATTTGGCCTGGACTCAGGCGCAAGTTACTCTTCATTATCTTGGCATCGAACACAACGAGGCCAATTTATTTCAAGAACTTGCAAATAGAGTTCTTTTTTCTGATTCCTCTCTCCGCTCTTCAAGTGAAATACTTAAACGTAACTCTCTTGATATATCTTCCCTTTGGGCCCATGACATATCAGGAGATCACCCTATTGTTTTAATTCGAATTGACAACATTGAAGAAATATCAATCGTTCGCCAATTATTAAGAGCGCATGAATATTGGGGTAGCAAGCGTTTAATTGTAGATCTGATTATTTTAAACGAAAAAAGGATTTCTTACTCACAAGAATTACACGAATCACTTGAAGCGATGGTTAAAACAAGTATAATTACCTCTAGATCATATCTTTCTGAAGGCAAAGGAAAAGTTTTTGTTCTACAATCACAAATTCTTTCCGCCGCAGAAGTGGATCTTTTGCAAACTGTAGCTCGTGCAATTTTAATTGCAGGACAAGGAAGCTTGGCGGAACAAGTAAAAAAAATTCCCATAACAAAAATAAAGTCAACAAGCTTTAGTGTTTCGAAAACAAATCGTAAACAATATTTTATAAATAGAAAATTAACTTCCTTTGGTGGTGCTAAAGTTTCCGCTGCAACAACTACTAATTTTTTTTATCCCCCCCAATTTTCTATTCCTACACTCGATTTTTATAATGGTCTTGGTGGTTTTGCAGATAAAGGTAAAGAATATATTATCCATCTAAAAAAAGGCCAACATACTCCCGCCCCTTGGATTAATGTTATTTCAAATAATAATTTTGGTTTCCAAGTTTCAGAATGTGGCGCGGGTTTTACTTGGTCAATAAACAGTCGTGAAAATCAAATAACTCCTTGGTCAAATGATCCAGTATGTGACCCTAGTGGAGAATGTTTTTATCTTTTTGATAATGATAGTGGTGATCTTTGGTCTCCTACATCTTCACCTATTCGCATAGAAGATGCTGAATATCTCATTCATCATGGCCAAGGCTACAGTCGATTTGAGTTTATTAATTCTAAAAGTGGTATATATAGTGACCTTACTCAATTTGTACATTGGAAAGAATCAGTAAAAATATCCAAAATAACTATAAAAAATCTTACTAAAAAGAAAAAAAATATTTCTATATTTTCATATATTGAATGGGTTTTAGGTTTTTCTCGTACTACAACTTCACCATATATTGTTACTGAATTATTAGATGATACCACTAATAGCAAGGTGATTTTGGCCTACAATTCATTAAATAAAGAATTTGCAAAACGCATCTCTTTTGCCACATTTTTAGGAGGTAACGATGGATTTACTTGCGATCGCAGCGAATTCTTAGGAAGAAATGGAAATACTAATCATCCTCAAATTAAAATGCTTTCAGAAAAGATAGGAATAGGTTTTGACCCTTGCGGTGCTATTCAAAAAGATATTTCTCTTAAACCTGGTCAATCAATTACTATAGCATTTCTTCTTGGACAAGCAGATGATCGTCAAAAAATTAAAAATATTATTGAAAGTTTATATCAGATCTCTGATATAAATAATGCCTTTAAAGAAGTAATTAGAGAATGGGATAATATTTTAACTAAAATCCAAGTAGAAACTCCTGATCCTTCCATGAATATAATATTAAACAGATGGTCTCTTTATCAAAGCATTGTTTGTCGTTTATGGGCCCGTTCCGCATTTTATCAGGCCAGCGGAGCATTTGGCTTTCGAGATCAATTACAAGATTCACTGGCCTTAATTTGGAGCAGACCAGATATTACTAGGGCGCACATTATTTATGCTTCTTCAAGACAATTCATAGAAGGTGATGTCCAACATTGGTGGCATGTTCCCTCTGGTCGAGGTGTACGTACTCATTGCTCAGACGACCTTTTATGGTTGCCATTTGTGGTTTCTCATTACCTGCAAATTACCAAAGACTATAGCATTTTAGATGAACAAGTTCCTTTTTTAGAGGGTGCTATTTTAAATGCCGATCAAGAAGATTCATATTTCACACCAATTGTAAGTAAAGTGTTTGCTTCTCTTTACGAACATTGTGCTAGGGCCATAGATCACAGTTTGAATTTTGGAAAGCATGGACTTCCTCTTATTGGTTCCGGGGATTGGAACGATGGTATGAATCGTGTTGGTAGAGAGGGACAAGGCGAAAGCGTGTGGCTTGCATGGTTTCTCTATGCGAATTTGAATGCTTTCTCTAAAATTGCAACTGAAAGAAAACATGAAATAGAACGTGCAGAAAGATGGATTAAGCTTGCTCAAGACTTAAAAACATCAATAGAAAAAGAGGCCTGGGATGGAAACTGGTACTTGCGAGCATTTTTTGATGATGGAACAGCACTTGGTTCAAGCTCAAATTTAGAGTGCAAAATAGATTCCATTGCTCAATCTTGGGGAGTAATTTCTGGGGCCACGGCCATAGATACTGCAAATACTACAAATACTGCAAATAACATTGAGGATATACAAATTCGCACTCGAGTGGAAAAAGCAATGGAATCAGTGGAACAATTTTTAATTAAATCTTCCGACAATCTAGTATTACTTTTCACTCCTCCTTTTGATAAAACTACTCATGATCCAGGATACATCAAAGGATATTTACCAGGTGTTCGCGAAAATGGAGGCCAATATTCACATGCGGCCATTTGGTGTATTTATGCTTATGTAGGACTAGGTAAAGGCCAAAATGCCGTTGATCTTTTTTCCATGATAAATCCAATTAATCATTCTTCTACAAGGGCAAAAGTTTATCGCTACAAAGTTGAACCTTACGTGCTTGCCGCAGATATTTATTCCGAAGCACCTTATGTTGGACGTGGTGGTTGGAGTTGGTATACTGGCTCTGCGGCCTGGATGTATCGTGCTGGTATCGAATCAATATTAGGTTTTAAATTAACAGGTGATAAATTACAAATTGAACCTAATATACATCCAGAATGG
>JADGAM010000242.1 GCA_015232015.1 Oligoflexia bacterium
TTAATTAATCTATATAATTTATATTAAGGAGATTTTGATATGGGTAAAATTATAGGAATTGACTTAGGTACTACAAACTCTTGTGTGGCAGTAATGGAAGGAAAAACATACAAGATCATCAACAACTCAGAGGGAAATAACACTACTCCTTCGATAATTGCATACACAAAAAACAATGAAAAACTTGTTGGCCAACTGGCCAAAAGACAAGCGGTAACTAACCCAACTCGCACATTCTTTGGAATTAAGCGACTTATCGGTAGAAAATTTGGAGATAAAGAGGTTAATAAATTTAAGGAAGTTGCTCCGTTTGATATTGTTCCCAACAAAAACAATGATGCTTGGGTAAAAATTGATGGAAAAGATGTTGCTCCTCAAGAGATCTCTGCTCTCGTACTAGAAAAATTAAGAAAGGCCGCTGAAGATTATTTAGGTGAAAAAGTTACTGAAGCAGTAATCACCGTACCTGCTTATTTTAATGATGATCAAAGACAAGCGACTAAAGATGCAGGTAGAATTGCAGGTCTTGATGTAAAAAGAATTATCAACGAGCCAACTGCTGCGGCCCTTGCCTACGGACTTGACTCTAAAAAAGATAAAAATATTGCTATCTTTGACCTTGGTGGCGGTACCTTTGATATTTCTATTCTAGAAATTACTAGTGATGGAGTTTTTGAAGTTAAGTCTACTAATGGAAATACATTCTTAGGAGGAGAGGATTTTGATTATAGAATTGTAAATTATCTTGCCGATGAGTTTATGAAGGAAAACGGTATTGATCTTCGAAAAGATAACATGGCCCTTCAAAGGTTAAAGGAAGCAGCAGAGAAGGCAAAGCATGAGTTATCCTCTGCAACTACAACAGATGTAAATTTACCATTTATAACGGCAGATGCTTCTGGTCCAAAGCATATGAACGTTCCTCTAACTAGAGCTAAATATGAATCGTTAATTGCTGATCTAATCGATGCACTTGTTGAGCCCTGTAGAATAGCAATTAAAGATTCGGGTTTATCTTTGAATGAAATTCATGAGGTAATTTTAGTGGGTGGTGCAACCAGAACTCCTATTGTTATCCAAAAGGTAAAAGAAATTTTTGGAAAAGAACCAGGTAAAAATGTTAACCCTGATGAAGTGGTGGCCGCTGGTGCTGCTATTCAAGGTGGAGTTTTAGCTGGAGACGTAAAAGATGTATTGTTATTAGATGTAACTCCACTTTCATTAGGTATTGAGACTTTGGGTGGCGTATTCACAAAAATAATTGAGAAAAATACTACCATTCCTACTAAGAAATCTCAGGTGTTTTCAACTGCTCAAGATAGTCAGCCAGCAGTTAGCATTCATGTATTACAGGGTGAACGTGAATTTTCAAATGATAATAAAACTCTTGGCCGCTTTGAACTTTCAGGAATTCCTCCGGCCCCAAGAGGTGTTCCTCAAATTGAAGTTACCTTTGATATTGACGCTAATGGTATAGTTCACGTAACTGCAAAAGACATGGGAACAGGTCGAACTCAAGATATTCGTATAACTTCAGGATCGGGATTAAGTGAAGAGGAAATTCAAAGAATGGTACGAGAAGCGGATTTAAACCGAGATGCAGATAAGAAGAAAAGAGAATTTGTCGATGCTAAAAACCATCTTGATAGTTTAATATTTACTTGTGAGAAAATGATAAAAGATACTGGTGATAAATTAGCAGCTAATCATAAGAGTGATTTAGAATCTGCAATTGCAGAAGCAAAAACTCATTTAAATAGTGAATCCGTAGACACTTTAAAATCGGCCACTGAAAAATTACAAAATGTTTCACATAAGATTTCAGAGGAGGTTTATAAAGCAAGTGCAAGTGCTGGCCAACAAGGACCTGGTGCTGGAGCAGGTGCTGGACAAGACAGTCATGCTCACGCTAGTAGCGATGAACCTCACGTTCATAGTAATGAATCCAGCTCTACTAATAAGGGAAAAAAGGAAGACGTTGTAGACGCTGACTTTAAAGAGGTATAAAAATAATGAGTAATGGTAACAAACGCGACTACTATGACATACTAGGTATTCAAAAAGGTGCCAGTAAAGAAGAAATAAAAAAAGCTTATCGCAAGCTGGCACTTCAATATCATCCCGATAGAAATCCAGACAATAAAGATGCAGAAGCAAAATTTAAAGAGGCCTCTGAAGCAGCAGAAGTTTTATTAAGCGATGAAAAACGTACTCGCTACGATCAATTTGGTCATGCAGGTATGGATGGTTTTGCTAATAATGGCGGCGGATACGGATTTAGTAACGAAGATATCTTTGCAAATTTAGGAAGTATATTTGGAGATATATTCGGCGATTTTGATTTCATGGGTGATGGAAGAAGAGGTGGTCGCCGCGGAGGTAGTCGAGGTGGTCGAGAGCGCGCACGAGCAGGGCACGACTTAGCACTCTCAATGACAATTGATTTTGATGAAGCAGCATTTGGAATTAAAAAAGAAATTTCTGTAATGAGAAATGTTGAATGTCCAACTTGTCATGGAAAAGGTTCTCGCCCAGGAACCTCACCTACGACATGTGATCAATGTAAAGGCCACGGGGAAGTAAGAAGGCAACAAGGTTTTTTTGCTATTGCTACTACTTGTCCAAAATGTCACGGCAGTGGTCAAATGATAACTGATCCCTGTAGAGATTGTCATGGAGAGGGGAAGAAACGTCATAAAGCAAATCTTGAAATTAAAGTCCCCGCCGGTATTGATAATGGCCAAAAATTAAAATTAAGTGGAGAAGGTGATACTGGTTTAAATGGTGGACCTAATGGCGATTTATACGTTACTATTAATGTAAACAAACATGAGTTTTTTGAGAGAGATGGTTTTGATATTTATTGTACAATTCCCATAACATTTTCTGAGGCAGCTCTGGGAACGGAAATAGAGATTCCTGTGCTTAAAGGTAAAATTTTACTCAAAATTCCTGCTGGGACACAAGCAGGAAAAAAAATGAGACTCAAAGATAAGGGGATTGTTAAACTTGGTGCTTATGGAATAGGAGATCAAATAATTACTATTCAAGTGGAAACACCTACTAAGTTAAGTAATGAGCAAAAAGAATTGTTTGAAAAATTGGCCCAATTAGAACGAAAAGATAAAGAAAAAATTAGAGCTAATTTCAATAGTACCACAGAGAGTGCTAATGGCATCTTTGAAAAAATGAAAGACCTGTTCACTTAAAAAATTACATAATTTTTAATCTTACAATTTTTATTAATTTTACAAATTGAATATTATGAAAAGATGCTTGAAAAGTTCATTGATATTGGTTCCATGGATTCTACTATTATTAATAACTGCATGTTCGCAAACTCCAACCCATAGCACGAGAAAGATTTCCTCTTCTAATTCTAATAGCAAGAGCACTACTAGTGATCAAAGTGGTTCTGATTTATATACTGATCAAGTTATCAAATCTTTAAAACAAATAAAAATTCTTTATGATAGTGGAAAAAGAGAGTTAGCATTTAAGCAAATTCAAGAAATCAAAGATGGATCTCTTTTACCAACAGAGAAAGCTCTTAAGTATAATCTTGCTGGTGTATTTAATTTCGCCAATTCAAATTATGATGAGGCCTTAAAAAACTTTCAAGAAGCATTAACAACATCTAATGCCGATTCACTATTAACCACTCAAATATATTTAAATCTATCTAGCTCCCACTATAAAAAGAGAAATTTTGAAGTATCTAAAAACCTCCTAAAAGAAATTAATTTTGCTTCACTTAAAGATCAAGAAATTTATAAATATTTTCGTTTGAAATTCTTTTTAGCGGAAGAAGATAAAGATTCTGAAGCAATTATTTACCTGGCCCAATATTTATCTAAATATAAAAATTCAGAAGAAATACTTGCAGATAGTGTTTTATACAACAAATTTACCACTATGTTTTCGCAAATTGAAGATGCAAAAAAATTGGAATATGTGCAAAAGATAGCTGGACAAAAAATAATAAAAGACAACTTTAATCAAGTAGGTTTTCTTATTCTAAATTTAGTAGAACCAACATTAGAATCACTTTATTTTTCTGGAAAGAAAGATGAGTATATGAACATGCTTACATGGGTAAAATCAGTTTTTTCTGAACAATCAAATGAAGTGGCCAAAATAAACTCTCTTGAAAATAAAATATTAAATTTATCTACATTGAATGCAAACAATATCGGAATTATTTTACCATTCACAGGTGAAAAGGCCAAATTCGCTCATAAGGCAATGCTAGGAATTGAGGCGGCCATAAAAGAAATGGGTGGTAGTGGCGGTACTAATGAGTCAATAAAACAAATTATTCGTGATAGCAGAGGAAATGGAATTGTTGGTCTTTGGGCCGTAAGAGAGTTAGTGGAAAAATATGGAGTGGGAATCATTATTGGAGGCCTCTTTCCCGAAGAAGCTCAAAAAGAGTATTTAGAAGCAAAAAAATATGGAGTATTTTTTATCTCTCTTTCACCTATTTTTCTACCTAAAAGCGAAAAAAATTTATTATTGTTAGAAATCCAGGGATCGGTAGAATCTCAAATTAAAAAAATTTTCACCCCTTCTCTCATAGAAAGATTAGGAAACAAGATCGCTGTTTTATATCCTGAAGAAGAAAGAGGTCAAGCTTATGTAAATGAGCTTTGGTCCGAAATAAAAAATCACAATCCTAATATAAAAATTACTGCAGTTCAAAGTTACAACAAGAATGATATTGAATATATCGCTCCTATAAAAAAATTATTAGGTATGGATTTTGTAAAAGAACGGGAGGAAGAGCAAGAGGTTGTTAATAAAATTAATACCGTATTAAGTTCTCACAAAAAAGGAGATAGAAAGAATTTCGATCTAACTCCAGTTGTAGATTTCGATTGGTTATTCGTCCCATCATATCCAGATGAAACCCAAAGACTCGTCCCTACCTTCAAATATGTTGATGCTCCCAAAATTACATTTGTAGGAATTTCTAGCTGGAGAAGTAAATCCCTCTCCAAACTAAGTGAACGACAAGCATTTTATTTTGTGGGAGATGATTTTGATACAACAGATAAGAATCTAACAGAAGCATTTAATTCTAATTATGGGATGGTACCTGGATTAATAGAGACTATTTCACATAATGCCATGGTTCTTGGGCTTAAGTTGCTTGCAAAAAGTTCCGAAGCACAAATAACTGGCAAATCTGAATTCAATAATATGCTTCGCACACTCCCCCAACTAGATATTGCTCAAGAAAAATGGATAAACCAGAATAATTTATGGGTGAAAGATATGGCCTTTTTTAAATTCGGACGAGGAGAGATAACAAAATTCAATGGATCAAATAGCAATCACTCTGTAGATTAACAAATTTGTTTTCTTATGTTATTTGGGAGCAATTTTTTTGGCATTAGCAATTACTCTTTTCAATCTGGCCTTTTTCTTAGCTTGATTTTTTTTTCTTTGCATTTTAAAGACCATTTTTTTTCTTCCACGTCCCATAAAATCCTCATTAGTTTTAAAGTTTAAATCTTTGTTTGTATTTTTACATTTTTACAAAAGATGTTATTAATCAAAAGCTTAAAAGCTTAACAGCTCATCAATAGCTTAATATTACTCTTATATATACTTAAATATTTTATTATGAAAAGATTATTATAGAATATTACTGTAAGAAAAATTTTTTTGGCAGTATTTTTTTATACAAATCATCTGTGAACTAAGTTATATTTAGTGAGCAGAAATAAAAATAATACCTAATAAATAAAACAAAATATAATTTGTAAGGAAAAATATATGTGGCAGAAAATATTAAATTGGTTTTCTAACGATCTAGCTATTGATTTAGGAACAGCAAATTGCTTAGTTTATGCAAAAGACAGAGGGATAATTGTAAATGAACCATCTGTTGTCGCTGTTCATCAGGGACCCAAAGGACAACAAAAAATTTTGGCCGTGGGTAAAGAAGCTAAGGAGATGCTCGGAAAAACTCCTGGATCAATAGGGCTTACATACCTTTTGAAAAATGGTCTAGAGTATTTTAAAATTGCACCTTCATTTTTTTTTGCTTCTTTTGTTCCTGCTTCTTCTAATTTTTCTGATGTTTTAAATTTTTCTTCGCTAGTTAAACCAGAAACAGCAACGATGTATGTGGCAATACCAATTAATATTAAGGAAGCATAAAATAAAAGGCCGGTAACTTAATTACTCCTTGTCATA
>JADGAM010000243.1 GCA_015232015.1 Oligoflexia bacterium
GGTAACTGGTCAAGGCCCTGAGGAAATTTTGATTCAGTTTCAGAGGAAAGAGGAGGCTTGCTTCCTGCAAGCCGCACGAATGACGAGGAAAATGGATCAAAATTTACCAGGGACCTGACCAGTTACGAGGAAGGATCATAATCACAATGCTGACATGTTTTAGCAAATGGATTATAGAATAGATGTGGTGGAAAGAAAAAGCGATTTGAACATTTTATGCATAAAAAAGTCCATTGCCCCCATAGTGCGTACAGAAAAAATGCCAGGATAATAAAACAATAAATAAATAGAAAAAACTCCGGTCTAATTTTTCCCCAATAAGGAAGAAGAAAAACCCACATAATTGCCAATAAGATAATCGACTTTGAAAGTATCATCCAAGGACGCCTTCTCATATAATAGACTTTATGTAAAAATATCTCTCGCTCTGTATCTGTATTTGTATCTTTGTTTGTATCTGTATTTATTTTTGTATCCATATTTTTTAACTTGCAGTTGAACGTAATTGAGTAAGAAATGGTCGCTGATCCTTTCTAAAGTTCCTTAAAGAGTAATGAGAAAAAATTATGGCCATAATATAAGGAATAAAGAAAGAGATTAAAACACCATTTAAAGTAATATGCACGGGAATTCTTTGTTCAATAAAAATCTCTGGCATAATGTTTGGAACATAACGATCTAATATTAGAAGAATAATTGTTCCAATAATAAGACCTATTGAAGTAGCACAAAAACTTAGTAGATGAATAAAATATCCCATAAAACGCTCTAATGAACGCTTAGGAATACCAAGCATCCATAGAGAAACTAAATCCACTTGTATCTTATCAAAAAATATTAAAAATCCTGAAGTAATAGATATTCCTACAAGCAAGGTCATCACTGAAAATAAAAATAACATAACAGATGATTCTAAGTTTAGGGCCCAAAGGAGTGATTCATTTTGATCTTCCCAACTTTTTATTTGAAATACTTTAGATAAATTTTTATCACTTTCATTATTATTATTATTATTATCTAAAGATAAATTATCTGTTTTTAATGAATCTGCTATAATATTTTTTACTTCTAAATTATCATATGGGGAATAGATGCGAATACGATTTAAAATTTTCTCTCTTGAAAGATTATAAAGTAGACTACTTTTAGTCCATATATGATATTGATCAACCTCTGGAACCTTGGTTTCTATAATTGAGGCAACAAAAGTTGAAACTTCTCTAGGGACATCACCAAAAATAGCATTGGTATGAGCTGGTGAAATAAGAGTGATTTCAGAGGCAAAATCAATTTTTAATTTTGAAGCTAAATCAACTGGGATTATACTTAGTCCTCTTTCACGTTCTTTTTCTCTTATAAATGGCGGTAGATTTGCTGTTCCATCAAGTCCATGAGCTACGGCAGCAGAGATATGCTGTCCATTACGAATCAATAACTCCAACTCATATTCAGCATATGCATGAAGATGTAATTTCTCTATTAAATTTTTTGAAATATTTTTAACTTGTAAGTAGGAATTATTTGTTTCTGGAAATATTATTAATCCATATCCATTAACGGACTTTGAACGATTGATAAGATTATTTTGAAGACCTGTCATGGTACTTTGTAAGATTAGTAATGCCGATGAAGATAAAACAAGGCCAATCAAAGCAATAAACAATAAACGCTGCTTTGTTTTGGCAATAAAAACATAACGAAAAAAATAGTTAAGGTAGTTAACAAACATGATTATTTTTATAAGTTACATAAGTTACAAATATGATTAAAATTAATTATAAAAGTTTTTTCCTTCAGCGGCCAATTTTTGTAAAAGAGTGGCAGGTTGATATCTTATATTACTTACATTTTTTGTAAATTCGGCCATTGCATTTAAAATTTTATCTAATCCTTCACTATCTGCATGTTTAAGTGGTCCACCACGGTAGGGAGGAAAACCTGTACCCATAATCATACCAAAGTCCACAGTAGCAGCATCACTTACAACTTGTTCCTCTAAGACTCGGGCCGCCTCATTAATCATAGGAAGTATTAATCGCATTTGAATAGTTCTAGGTTCAAGAGTAATTTTTTTTGAAGGAAGTATGGCCTTAATATCTGGGTTAATAATATTTTCTACCGTAGATGAAGAATCGTCGTCTCTCTTATTAGAGCTTTTTCTTTCATTTGAAGATGAAGTATCATCTCTATCGCTATCACTTTCACTAGCGCTATCATCATCATAAACGTACAGTCCCTTGCCACTCTTGCAACCTAAAACATTTAAGGCAAGTATTTTATCTGCAAGAGCACTTTTCCTAAAACGCTCTCCAAATGCCTTGTAAAAAATATCACTAACTTTAAATCCAACATCAATTCCTACTTCATCTAATAATCTACATGGACCCATAGGTAGGCCAAAATCTAAACATGCACGATCTATATCGTGGATACCTACACCCTCTTCTAGAAGATAGGTCATTTCTGTTATATAAGGGCCTAGTAATCTATTTACTAAAAAACCTGGTGAATCCTTCACTATTATTGGAAATTTTTTAAAAGCTAGAGCTAAATTATAAACTTTTTCTAATACTAAATTTGAAATTTTATCATGGATAATTATTTCTACTAAAGGCATCTTATGAACTGGATTAAAGAAATGAAATCCCACAAATCTTTCCGGATTTTTCAGATCACTACACATTTCACTAATACTTAGTGAAGACGTATTGGATGCCAAAATCGTATTACTTGGGACTATTTCTTCTAACTCTCGAAAAACAGCTTTTTTAATTTCTATGTTTTCGACAATTGCTTCAACTACAATTTCACTGCGATTAAAACCCAGATACTTTAAAACAGGAGTGATGGAACGTTGTTTCCTCTCCCATTCATCTTTAGTCATGCGTTTTTTCTTGAAGTTCGAATATAATATTTGTGATGATTTTTTAAGTCCTAATTCAAGTGCTTCAATGTTTATATCTTTTAAAATGGGATTTAAATTGCTGTCGGCCAATAGATAAGCTATTCCTCCACCCATAGTTCCGGCACCTAAAACAGCAGAGGATTTAATTTTAGTTGGATTTGTAATTTCAAAATTCATGTTTCCAATACCTGGAAACTTTTTAGTTTTTTCTATTGAAAAGAAAAGGTCTCTTAAATTTTTACTTTGATTACTACTCCATAATTCTCCAAATGCTTTAGCTTCTAAATTAAGATAGCTGGCCCTTCCTTTACCATATCCTTCCTCTATTACCTCTAAAATTTTTATTGGAGCATCGAAAAGACCAACAGTTTTTTTAATAACTTTTTCTCTGGCCTTTTGAAAAATTATCTTTCGTACTAAAAAATTATCTTGAACAATACTTGAAATTGAACTTTTAAAATTCTTTTTCTTATTTCTTAAATAATGACTAGGATTTTTAATGAAATTTTTACCCATATTCATTAAACGTGCTTTAGCATAGATCTCATTTATTAATCCAATTTTTAGCGCCTTACTTGCTCGCACCTGCTTCCCTGTCAAAATCATATCTAAAGAATCTGTAATGGAAATTTTTAAAGGTAAGCGATATGTTCCTCCAAATGCAGGAATAAGGCCTAATTGGACTTCGGGAAGAGCAAAAACAGTTTTATTAGAATCGGAAGCTAGAATATAACGACATGAAAGTGCCAATTCCAATCCACCTCCCATGCAAACACCATCAACTAAGGCCAATGTATTTATATTAAGATCTTCTATTTTATTGTAGATCTCTTGCCCAAGGGCCGCCCCAGTACTTGCTTCTTCTGCACTCTTAAGATTTGAAATCAAGTTAATGTCAACACCGACAAGAAAACAATCTTTTTTATGAGAGAAGAAGATCACACCGCTTAAATCACGATGATTCTCATTATTAGTAAGCTCATCGATAACGGCATTAAGTTCCTCAAGTGTTTCCTTGTTTAAAACAGTAACTGATTTCTCCTCATTTTTACCAAAACCGATATAGGCCACTTGATCTTGTATTTCAAATGTA
Organism: Oligoflexia bacterium; assembly: GCA_015232015.1. Classification (GTDB taxonomy): domain Bacteria; phylum Bdellovibrionota; class Bacteriovoracia; order Bacteriovoracales; family Bacteriovoracaceae; genus JADFZW01. Next base: position 3,999 of record JADGAM010000243.1, read on the forward strand.
ATGTTGGCCCAGCCCATATTTTTCTCCTTCTAGCTTGAATTACTATTTAATCAAATTTTCAATTACAATTGCGCCACCTTGGCCTCCACCTATACAAAGACTGGCGAGTCCATAGCGAGATTTTCTTCGTTTTAATTCATGTGCAAGTGTAACTACAATTCTACAACCGGTAGAACCAACAGGATGACCTAAGGCCACACCACCGCCATTGACATTAAATTTATCATTAGCAATTTCTCCCATTGCCTCTATATCAAAGCGTTTTGCATGAGACTCATCTTTCATTACCTTTCTAAGAGCAATTATTTGAGCAGCAAATGCTTCGTTAATTTCAACTAAATCCATTTCATGCAATTGAAGATTAATTCTTTTTAAAAGATGATAAATTGATAAGGCAGGTGCTAGTCCCATATATTCAGGTTCAATACCATGAAAATGATAATCAATAATTTTAGCAATAGGTTGTAAATTATATCTTTCACATGCTTCTCTGGATGCCAGTAACATCATACTACCCCCATCTGTAATAGGGCAGCTATTTCCAATTGTAACAGTTCCAGATTTTTTATCAAAAAATGGTCTCATTTGACTTAAACGTTCAACGCTTGAATCTGATCTTGGTCCAATATCTCTAGTTAAAATTCTATCAATTTTATTCCCAATAATTATGGGTACAATCTCATCTTCAAAACGTCCATCTTTATGAGCAGCAACTGCTTTTACATGCGACCCATTTGCATATTCATCTTGCTCTTCTCTGGAAATATTAAACTCTTGAGAAAGAAGTTCAGCAGTTTGACCCATATTAATATTACAAAATGGATCTGTAAGACCTTGTTCAATAGCGACAATGGGTTTGAGATGTGCTGGTCTAAATGTTGATAAGGCTGCAATTTTATCTTTTATACTCTTTGATTTCATTAAAGAGATAAATAACTCAGTCATCTCCCTGCCAAATATCAACGGCATCTGAGACATGGATTCAACCCCACCACAGAAGATAAGGTCAGACCTTCCGCAAGCTATTTTTAAAAATCCCTGAGAGATTGCCTCTAATCCTGAGGCACAATTCCTATTAACGGTGTATCCACTAGTTTTTTTATCAAGACCTGCTTCTAAAGCAATTACTCTCGAAATGTTTGGATATTTAGGAGGGCATCCAACATTACCTACGATTACCTCATCAATTGCATCGTATGGGATATTTGTTTTAAACATAATATTTCGAATTAGACCAATACCTAGGTGAGGAACAGGAACATCTTTTAAATCCATTCCTGCTTTGGCCTGAGGAGTTCTGTTTGCATCAACGATAAACACATCTCTGTTGTTCATAATCATTTTTGATTACACCTTTCTCAATGAATTTTTTAGGTATTAAAAATTGTGACAGTAAAAATATGTTATCAGATAAAAAATTGAAAGGCCATCGCTTATAAAAATGCGATGGCCCTATTTAAAAAAGGTTCAGTCTATCAAAAGAAAGGAGGGGGGGAAGGATTCTTTGAAGGACTGAACCTTGTCGAAATCAAAATTAAAACAATATTACTAAACCGGCTCCTAGAGAAATTTTACTTGCAGTATTTATATCTTCACCTAATAATTGCAACAAGCGTTGATCTTGATTATAGTAACCTGGAGCAAGGTATTCATTTTTTTGTTTTGTTAATTCAGTAATGCCCTTACTATATTTGCACTCTAAATTCATTCCTATATTCTTAGAGAAGCTAATCTCCACTCCCACTAATGCTTTCCCGGAAATATAAGATGATGAATAATCTTCATTTCCATAATTTTGTCCATAAGCTGAGTAATATGAACCATAAGCAGAAGATGGATCTTTGCTAGCATATTTCATTTTTAGGTAATCATATCCAGCACCCAATCCCACATATGGAGTAACTAAGGCCTTTTTTGTTAAATAAATTTTTGGAGTTACCTCTAAAGACAAACTTGTCCCTTCAATCTCTTTATTGAAGTTATTATATCCGAAATTGTTATAGCTCCAAGTATAATACCAATTGTAGTTATTGCGACTGATATCTGTGATATCCACTTTCGAGTAATTTACTCCAAAGGCCATCCCAACTTGATTTGTTATTGGAAATTCTAAAGTTAGTCCTGGAGAGATATTT
>JADGAM010000244.1 GCA_015232015.1 Oligoflexia bacterium
TTTGCTACTTAGAAAATATTGTAGAGGACGAGGCGCGGCCGGTGCCGCCGGATTTAAAAAATCTCTAGAATTTAATCCTGACTTTATTTTAGAAATGGACGCTGATTTTTCTCACAATCCAATTTTTATAAGGCAAATGATTGAAAAAATTCAAAACAATGATATTGATGTAGTTTTGGGATCAAGATATATGCCTGGAGGTAAAGATATTGAAAGAGGATTTCATCGTAGAATAATTTCTTTTTTGGCACGTAAATATCTAATCTTTGTTTTAGGCCTTAAAGTTAGTGATCCAACAACTGGCTATAGAATATATCGCAAAAAAGTAATCGAACAAATTGTTCATAAGCTTACTTCTTCTGATCCTTTTACTGTTACTGAGGTTCTATTTATATGCCATAAACATGCTTTTAAAATTTCAGAAATACCTATTGAATTTGAAGACAGAAAAAAAGGAATTTCAAAGCTAAATTTTTTTATTCTAATCAAATATATTTGGAGAGTTATCTATTTACGTTTTTCAATAAATGATCTTGCCCTTAAAAAAGAAAGATTTTCAGAATAAGTAGCCTAACATACACTATCTAACACTACCAGCGCAACGATCATACCATAATCCTAACATTAACAGAGTCCAAAGTTTGTTTGAGTTATTGCTCCTACTGTTTTTATGATCTGATAACAATTTTTCTATATATACTTTATTAAAATTAAAATTTTGAGAAAATGTTCCGTCCATTAAAACTTCTTTGGCATACGAATATAGCTCATTTTTAAACCAACTATGAATTGGAACTCCAAATCCCATTTTTGGTCTAAATAAAATTTTTCTTTCTAAAACATCTTTTAACATATGATGCTTCAATAAATACTTTAATCTATATTTACTAAATTTTATTCCTAAGGGGATTGAAGCTGCAAATTCAACAAGTTTATGATCCAAAAATGGCGATCGAACTTCTAATGAATGGGCCATGCTAGCTCTATCAACTTTTACTAATAAATCATCAGGTAGATATTTTTCAAAATCAAATCCAATAATCTTTTCTAAATTTATATCTGCTTGTATCTCAGAAAAAATATTACTACAATCTGCATAACTTATTTTTTCAGCAACACTATTTGAGCGAAGTAATTTTAAATCCTCATTATTAAAATATTGAATAGTTTTAAAATAACGTTCAAAAGAATCTCTGTTTGAAACATATTGAATCATTCTCTTTAATCTATATAGAAAAGTTTTTGGTTCCGTCGACCATAATCCTTCACCAAGTTTTTGTATTACAATCTTTATGATATTTGGCAACAGTTCATACTTTTCACTAAGGATGTGAGCTAAATATCTTTCATATCCCACAAAGCTCTCATCCCCTCCATCTCCACTCAAAACGACCTTCACATGTTCACTAGTTTTCTTTGATAAAAAATAGGTTGGTAATGCTGAAGAATCCGCATATGGTTGATCATAGTGCCAAGCAATTTCTGGCAACAACTCTACAAAACTTGCTCCTGCATCGACAGTAAATTGAAAATGTTCTGTATTGAATTTTTTAGCTATCATGCTCGCATATTGACTTTCATCAAATGAAGAATGATTAAACTTAATTGAAAAAGTTTTTAATTTATCTGTGTATTTAGAAGCAAAGGCAACAACTGCGCTACTATCTATTCCTCCACTCAAAAAAGCACCAACAGGCACATCCGCTGCTAACATTCTTATTTTAACTGATTGATCAAAAATATCTGATAATTGAAGAGCAACTTCATCAACTTTAGTTATTGCCAATTTTGTTTTGTAGTTTATTCTCCAATATCTATTAATATTTATTTTAAAATTTTCAAAAAAAATAAAATGAGCTGCTTTAAGTGAAAATACATTTTTATAAATAGTTTCAGGCGCTGCTATATAACCAAATTGAAGATATTTATTAAGTGCAACATGGTCATATGTTTGATCTATTTGATTTTGAGTTAAAATTGCCTTAATTTCAGAGGCAAATATGAAAATATTATCTTTGAAATAATAATATAATGGTTTTTTCCCAACTCTATCTCTGGCCAAAAAAACAGAACCATTATTCATATCGTAAATTGCAAAAGCAAACATACCTCGCAATTTATCCAATATTCTCTCTTTGTAGCAATAATACCCTACTAAAATTATCTCTGTGTCTGAAGTAGTTTGAAAAGAAAAACCTTTATTTGATAACTCTTTTCTTAATTCTAAATAATTATAAATTTCACCATTAAATGTTACTGATAAATTCAAGTCTGCTCGCTCCATAGGTTGATTTGCCGCCTCAGACAAATCAATTATTGATAATCTCCTATGAGCTAATCTTGTAAATTGTTGACCATTTCTAGAAGCATATTCTATGCTCCCAAAAGAATCTGGACCTCTATGTTTTAAAATATTGAGATCTTTATCTACGCTTAATAATTTATTTCTAGAAATTAAACCAAATATTCCACACATTATTACTTTTCACTCAACTTCGTTTTATTTTATAGATCAGCAAAATTTTGAAATTAATACAACACTCTGTTATATTAAAATTTTCTGCTCTTTTCTGCTTCGTAATTATTAATGATAGAAATACTAGACTAACTATCATAATATTGAAAAACTTATTTTGAAGAAAGAAACCATTTAAATACATTTCTCATTTAAAATGAAAAAAGCCATTTTACATATTATCATCAAGTTAAATATTATAAAAACAAGAAATACTTTTAGTAGTATATTTCGATGGTGCAAAAACACAAATTTTAAGTATTATGACAACTTGCTTATTTAATGTAACTTCATTTACGGACTAATATCTCACAATGAAAATTGCTAATTCAAATTTTAAACTATGGCTTCTAGTCTTTATGTTTTCGGCCACTGTGGCAATTATTGTACAAAAAATACTGCTACCTTACCTATTCCCACATCTACATGCAGGTCTAGGTATGCTTGCAGAAACAGACTCTATTACGTATCATTCATATGCAATCCATATTATGGAACAGGCAAGAGCATTTGGTGGATGGACCAATTGGTATCTTTCCTTAAGTTCGAAACCTTTATATATCTATGGTAGCAGTACTAACATCCTAGCAGGTCCCTCTATAATTGGAGCTTTGCTGTATTCGCTAACTATTCCAACACCATTAGCTTGGATTCCAATTCTAGCTGCGCTTCATTCAACAAGTTTCATATTATCAGTAAAAATCTTTGAATCTCTTTTTAAAAATAGACTTTGGGCAATTATTTGCTCTCTTCCATTTGTTCTTTATCCAACAGCTGCTAATTGGTATACGCAAATATTAAAAGATGGCTTTACTGTCTGTGCCTTTTTTTTTCTACTCTATGGACACATACTTTTTGTTCAAAATAAAAACGTCATAAAGGAAAGGATGCTTGGAAGTTTGTCTATTTTACTTGGTGTAATTTTGATCTGGATCATGCGTCCACATCAATTATTACTGGCGAAAATACTTCTGTATTCTGAAATTATATTATTTATGATCTATTACGTTTTTCTTTACAAAAAGAAAATACTCACATCCGCTCAATCCTCATTCTCTGTTTTATTTTTAGTCCTCTTGGTCTTATTTTTAATTCCTCAAACAGAAGATATTCTTGAAAACCTACTTTTTGTCCCCCAAGCAAGAAATGCAACTAGCGTCTCTATACCCACAATACCAATAAATTTTGATGAAAATGCAGAAAAAATATCATCTCCAACCAAAAAATCCTCTTCTACTTCTACTTCTACTTCTACTTCTACTTCTACTTCTACTTCTACTTCTACTTCTACTTCTACTTCTACTTCTACTTCTACTTCTACTTCTACTTCTACTTCTACTTCTACTTCTACTTCATATATTCATAATATCAAAAGTTCAATAGTTACCAAAATTACTTCAATTAACCAATACAGAGAAGGAGTTTTCAATTCTGGAGGAATAGTTCTGGATGGAAATATAAAATTTTATACTTTAAGCGATCTTGCTTTAAATATTCCGAGAGCATTACAAATAGGTTTATTCGCACCATTTCCGAATATGATACTAAAAAAAGGAAGCAATCCCACTGGAAATATGATGAGAAAAGCTTTGTGTATTGAAATGTTTTTTAGCTATTTATTCTTGCTTGGAATTCCTTTATCGATAATGTTTTTTAGAAAAAATATCGAACTATGGGTTATCCTCTATTTTTCCACAATGATGATAATTTTAGACTCTACTTTATTTTTAAATATGGGTACACTCCACCGTTTTCGTTATGCTCACTATACGTGTATAGTTGGAATTGGCCTGTCTGGGTGGCTGATATTCTTTGAATATTATTATGCTAACTTTATTGAGTCACTAAAATCAATTTTAATTAAAATTCCAAATCAATTGAATATAAAAATAGGCAAGTTGAATAAATGATGTAAAAATATTTTATAAAAAAGAAACTTGTCAAGCTTGCAATTAAAGAGCAATTATGAAAATATTATTTTTACAAAATTTTTGGCACGAACATTTAGGTACAATGTACCTTTCAAGTGTATTGAAATCAAAGGGACACCAGGTTGCCGTAGGAATAGGACGTGATTATTTTTATTTAAAAGATAAAATAAAATCTTTTTCGCCAAATCTTATTGGTTTTTCATGTACTACAGGAGATCATCTTTGGGCCCTTGAAGTAGCATCAAAAATCAAAGCTTCATCAAACATCCCGATAGTATTTGGAGGCCCTCACTCAACTTACACTCCAGACATAATAGAAAATCGCAATGTTGATTATGCATGTGTTGGAGAGGGAGAGGGAGTTATCGCAGATCTTGTAACCTCACTTAAAAATAACGAAGACCCCTCTGCTATTCCCAACCTAATGTTAAAAAAAGATGGTACTTACATAAGAAACTCTGTCAGACCACTCATTAACAATCTAGATGATATACCTTTTCCTGATAGATCTATCTATTACGATAATTTCAAATTTATAAATGATAATCCAATAAAACACTTTATGGCCGGCAGAGGATGCATGTTCGAGTGCAACTACTGTTACAATCACCTCTGGATGGATCTATATAAGGGAAAGGGCCATGTGGTAAGATATCATAGTCCAGAATACTGTATCGAAGAAATATTGGAAGTGAAAAAAAGATATCCTTTAGAGCTTGTCGTTTTCGAAGATGACACATTCACTGCAAATAAAAAATGGCTTATGCATTTTCTGGAACTCTATCGCTCGAAAGTGCAAGTTCCTTTTGCATGTAATGTTCAAGCAGTAACTGTAACAGAAGAAGTAGCTAATTCTCTAGGTAAAGCAGGTTGTTTTAGAATTAATATGGGTTTAGAATCAGGCGATGAAAATTTAAGATATATAGTACTAAATAAAAAAGTCTCTGATGAGCACATTATCAAAGCGGCCGAACGACTTCATCGCAACAAAATTCGAATACTAACCAATAACATGCTTGGCCTTCCAGGTGAAACACTTGAAAATGCCTTCAAAACAGTAAAACTAAATATAAAAATTAAAACCGATTATCCATGGTGCTCACTTCTTCAACCATATCCTAATACTAAAATAGAAGAATATGTTAAAAACTGTAAGAATATAAAAATGTCCGAATCAAAAGAGTTTCAGCATACATTTTTTAAAGATAGTGTTTTAGATCAACCCAACATGAAAGAAATTGTAAATTTACAAAAACTTTTTTATCTCGCAGTGAAATTACCAATACTATTTCCTTTGATAAAAGGACTATTGATAAAACTACCACTAAAAAGTGTTTATAATCTGATTTTCCTTGCGACGTTTGCCTATAGATATATGAGATGCCATAGAATGTCCCCTATGAAAATGCTTGTTTTCAGTATAAGAAACTCACGACTTTACAGTAAAACATAGTGTCTTTATCGCATTGATAACCGGTCCTCTTTTGAATGGACACTACTGAAATAAACAAAAAATTATCCACAGCGATTACGAAGCACAATTAATAAATAAAGTTAAACCTTGATATCTAGATTAAATTTCACTCGTAAATTTATCAAAAATCATAATCTGCTGCTAGAAAATTTAAAAATTATTTTTCGGGCAAAAATTCATAAAAACACTTAATTTTACTGGAATGTA
>JADGAM010000245.1 GCA_015232015.1 Oligoflexia bacterium
TAAAAAAATATTAATATTAAAATTTAATTCCAATATTTAAAGCAATCAATTGTTCCTTAGTTCGATTTTCTTCAATTTTATTTTTAGAAATACTTACTGTAGGACCGATGTAAATGTGTCTATTCATAGCTACAAGCATAACGTACCCGCTGGTAGTGGAGCACGATTCTTTTAAATTGTTATTTGAATAGTTACTTGTTCCAATAGGATATTTTTCACTGGATACTTGAGAAATTCCTAAAGCAATGCCATTAACAGATCCCATAGTAAGCTTAGTAAAAAGATTGCTTATAAATAAGGCATCAGCGCTCATTACGATAGCTGGTGTTTTTTGATGGTAATTTGATCCATTTGGTTGGTTAGCGGCCACGACTGATTCGGGTGAATGGACATAAGCACCTTCTATACGAAAGGTATGAGATGCTGGTCTAAAAACAATCCCCATTCCTGCAAATAGATCACTCCAACTATTATCAGAGGTATTGCTTTGTTGATTTTTTATATAGTTACCACCAAATCCAATATAAAAATGATTTAATAGGTATAAAGTTACACCTGTTCCTATCTTTTGATTTTTCTTTTCAATGGCCAAAGTTTTTTCTTTATCTTGAGCAAAATTAAACCCCAGTGATAAAAAAGAAAAAAGTCGATAAGCAAGATTTATTGAGTATTCATTATCTTTACGTGTACTTTTTAAAGTATAGTTTTGAATTTTTTCTTCACGATCAGATTTTTTTTCTAGAAGAGAGGATCCTTCTAATGCCAGGCCTTTGAGGTTATATGAAAATAAAATATTACTAGCATTGGTTTCTTCACTCTCGCGCTCAAGAGATCCAAAAGTAAAATCTTTGCGTCCTTGAGAGATTTTAGTAGCGATTTTTCCTCCTGAACTAAAGGCAATTACAGCAGGATTAATACTTTTTTGGGTGGGATCTATAGGAGGGGATGCTATTTGAGCAAAACTATTAGTGAAGGGAAAAGTTAAGATTAAAGTGAAGCTAAATAATAATAGTAAGAATAAAAAAAATCTAAAAGTCTTTTTTTTAGATTTTTTATGTAATTGCAATAGAAAAAAAACAAACATTAGTAATGTGGAAAATAAAATATATTTTAAGCTTTTTAGTAAGAGGGGATATTTAACTAAATTTACGATAGGTATAGTTGCAAAAACTATAGGAGTTAAAATTATTCTAGTAATAGTTTTTAAAAGTAAATTATTTTGTATTAGATGTGCGAGTGTAGGAGAATTGTTTTCGTAAAAGACAATAAACATTTGCCCTAAGTGTGTTTTTTTTAAAATTAAATTTCGAAATTCTCTAAGAGTTTGCACATGGGGATCTAAGTATGAACCATAAGCGGCGGTGGCCACAAAACAAGGAGAGGACGCCATTATACCTTTTTCCTCAGTAGAGTCGGCCAAACATCCACTACTGGTATCGACAGTGTAGGGAGTAGAGGCCGCCACATAATTTGCAACTGTAACTCTTGTTTCATTTACTCTTGAAACACTATCAGCGATATTTGTTATTCCAATAGGCAGACCCTGGTAGCGTACTCTAGGAGTGGAAAAGTAGGGTATACGAGGGCAATAGAGGCCAGCATTTGAGCATTCACTATTGTAGGCCATAATATCTCTTACTTTCATTGCAGTATTAGTGTAACCGTATGCCATCTGGTTGGGAGCATCTATATCGTAAAAAGAAATCCCTTCTTCGTATCTATCATGAGAGAGGGAAAGATTATGACCAATTTCATGAATGGAACTTGTAGGAGTACAACTCCTAATCACTAATGAAAAACCATATTCAGGGGAAAGTATATAAAAACCAATTCCACAAACATCAGTGTTGTTTTCAACCCACAATTGCACTAAATCTGCTCCATAATTAGCGCGCAAATCATGAACTTCATCCATATAATTTCTCGATTCTCCATAGGCCGCAAGTCGAAGTAAATCTAGAGAGGAATTATTTGTTTCAGTGTAGCTTACTTCTCCAGAGTAAACTAAACGTAGACGAAATTGAGCACAACTTTGAGCTAATACTTGATTAGCATATTGAACATCATTTATAATTTCTGAGGTTATATCTGAAGAGGCATTTTTTACACTAGTAGTATAAACAATCATTAAATCAATAAAGGAGCCATCTTCTGCATTGGCAATTGTATTGTTGGCAGTATATTTGCCAGCAAATTTTGTTGTTAATTTAGTTTTATTATTCTTAAGCAGTTGCTCAATTTCGGGAGTAATGTCTATGGTATCTTTATATTCTTTTTTATTGTGACCCTCTTGATAATTTTCTGAAAACTGATCAACAATATGAAAACCATTTCCAATTGGTTTTATTGAATATGAGTTTGAAAGAGAATCTATTTGCGCTGACATATTATCATTATGAAATGTGATAGATACAAGACTAATAGGAGAGGAGATATCTTTTCCTATCCAAGTAAAATATTTTTCGCCATTAAGAGTTTGTTTTAAAAATTGAACCTTCTTGGCCTGTATTTTAATTTCAGAATCAATATTGATTAATAAATTTTCAATTTGTTCTAATTCGTTGCTTGAATTTTCATTGTTCAAATTTATTTTTTTAATTAGTTGAGAACTAATTTTAAATACTTGTTTATATGTAATATTTTGTTCAATTGATTTATTTTTAATGAGTTGTTGGTGAGAAAAAATTCGTTTACTTAGTTCCTTATCTTGTTCAATAGTGAGTAGATCTTTATCACTTAAATTTTCTAATAAATTTAGATCAAGCAAATTATCTTCTGATGCAACAGATTTTTCAATTATTGTTATTGTGAGAAAAAAACAGAAACATACAATTAAAAATATAAATTTAAAAAATTTAAAATATAAATTTGATTTTTGATTTATAAAAATCAAAATTCTCATTTAAAAAACCTTTTATTAATTTATTTTATTACTAACGCCCCTTAATAAAAACTTTAACAAAACAAAAACAAAAACAAAAGTAAAAGTCATAGGAAATAAAAAGAGGAGATAAGGAATGGGAACTTAATAAGAATAAATAGGAGATAAACTAAAATACTTTAGTTCTATTTTGGTCTTAAAATAATGAAGAGGGATTTGAAAAAAACATACTGGCCAAGTATACCATAAGCATCTTTTAAAAAATTTGTAACCATTAATTTACAAGGAGGAATCAAAGTTACTGGATACTTAGAGAAACTAAACCAGTATATTTTTATTAGTGTATGATAATTCAATCATAAACTAATATTTTGAAGCATAATTAATTAATTATATAATATTAATTACCACCAGTTGATGGTTGTTGAGGATTTCCTTCTGTAGCTGGAGCAGCTGGTTGTTGGGCCTCATCAGCTTTCTTGAACACTGCTTTAATGTTTTTATTAGCATCAACCACAACTTGCGCCATATTGTTTGTACCCACTAGGTCACCTTCCCATCTGTCAAAAGCAAAGCCTGTATTTTCAGTTGCATTTAATTCAATTGTAGCGCCTTTATCAAAAGCACCATTAGCTGGAGTTACTGTTCCTGCGCCTTCTGGTTCAACAACAACGTTTAATAAGAATGTAACTTTATCACCTTGAGGAGCAACAGCATTGCTCGCTTCTGGATTTGCAGGAGTTGGTGTTTCTTCTTTTTTAGTACAACCAAAAGCAACAATTAAAGCAGCAGAAACTGTAAATAGTAAAAATAGTTTTTTCATAAGTAGGCCTCCGAAAATATTAATAATAAAAAGAACCGAATACAAATATTAGTATTTTACTAATGTATTTAGACTATAAATAAAATAATAATTAACAACGCTATAAAACTAATAATCTTAGTTCGTTTTGTCTATAGTTTTATTCTCTTTAATTTTCATTTCTCAACATGCTCTAAAATAATTGAGACAAAGTAGGAGTGATAAGCAGGGCATAGAAATCATTGTTTTCATCATATATTATGTCAATATCAACATCAACGCTACGTTGGGAAACTTCTTTTACAAGAGCTTCCCAAAATTTTTTCCAATCCTTTGTGTTGTTTCCATATGCTCCCTGAAGAACAGCAAATGATGAGGGGTTTTTTATATTTAAACTAGCAATTACTTTTTTAACAAATGAATATGCACTGGCCTGATCTGCGAAATTTAATGAACAATCAATTCCTCCACATGTTTTTGGAACTTCATCTTTGTCACAATGACATAGACCTCTTTTCATAACGATAGCATCAAATTTTTCATTTTCACTAAATGGGAATTTAAGATTATGATCTATGTGCTGTTTAACTAGATTTTCAGAAATAACTTTATCCCTTAATTCATAATCTGTTTGGTATAGAGTAATACCAGATTTTGAATCAAAAAATTTATTTTTTAATGTTTTTGCTCCGGAGATCCAAGGATCTTCTGGGTCATCTTTTTCTAAATCTCCTAAGAATAATATTTTCTTTGAAGCATTTTTTTCTAAAACTGCCGTATGATAAGGAGTTAAGTAATTTTTGTTTTTTTTGGTATAAGAAGGACAATTATTAAAATCATAATCAATTATGCAGTTTGCGAATTTATTTTTTATTTTGACAAGTTCACTAAGTTTATTTTTAAAGAGAGATTTTGGAGATTGCGCTTCTTTTTTTATTTCAGAAGTGGTACCAGCAGAAGCGGTCATAGATGAAGAAAATGTTTCTATTTTCCCTACGGGCGGACATGAGGGTGAGGTGGTATAGGGAGGAGAGGGAGGAGTTATTTCATTATCATTGCTGGAGAAAACTTCTTTTGAAATAACTCCCGACATTAACAAAAACAAAAAAACAATAGTAATAATATTACTATTAATGTTAGTAGTATTTTTGTTTTTCATAAATTAATCACTTGTCATAACCCATAATGGTCGATCTTCAAAATTTGTATAGATTGGTCTATATCTTTCTGTATCGTAAAATTTATGAACATCAACAATTTTTTTACAACTAGTAACTATATTGATTGGTACATTTTCATAGCGACCATTTCTTAAGCACACCATTCTACCAAATTTTCCTGATTCAATTAGATTTAAGGCCACATTACCAAATGCCATAGCGGCCACTGAATCAACTGCGTCTGGATTTCCTGAACGTACAAGATAACCAAGGCGCTGGTTAATAGTGTCAATCTCTTTACCGTTATTAAATTCAGAAGAGAGTTTTTTAAGTTGTTGAGAGACAACATCTCCAATGCCACCCAATTTTTTATGTCCAAATCCATCGGTTTCTTCATTTAAAAATACCATATCATTGGAACCTTCAAACATAGCACCTTCAGAGACTATAACTATTGAGTAGTGACTTGGATCACGTTTACGATCGTCTACTAATAATTCGGTTAATCTTCTAATATCAAATTTATGTTCGGGAATTACACAACGATTAGCGGCCCCGGCCATAGTTGGAATTAAGGCCGTATAACCTGCATATCTTCCAAATGCTTCCATTACTAAGAAACGTTCATGAGAACCGGCACAAGTTCGAAGTTGATGAGCTAATTCAACAGTACGAGTGATACAAGTACTAAACCCAATACAATAATCTGTTCCTGGAATATCGTTATCCATTGTTTTTGGAATGGCCACCACTTTAAAACCTTGATTGTGAAGATGTACTCCATAACTTAAAGTATCATCTCCTCCAATAGGAATAAGACAATTGATATTTAAATGTTCAAGATTTTTTAATACCTCAGGAGTTAAATCATTTATATCAGCATTGAATTGATCTTTTAGGTGGTGAGGTACTTTATTTTTTTTCACCTTCACAGGATTTGTTCTGGAACTATGAAGAAATGTTCCACCTCTACGAGCAATTTTACTCACACCAACTTTGTCTAAAACTATACAGTAATCTTGCTCTTCAACTTTTTTATTGCGATCAATATTAATTAATCCTTCCCATCCATTTTTAATTCCAATAACATTAAAGCCATCTTGAATCGCACGAATGGTTACTGCGCGAATTGCAGGGTTTAACCCGGGAACATCCCCACCGCCAGTTAATATTCCGATGGTACCTCTGTTCACTACTTGCATTTTTTTCTCCTTAATAAAAATTATTATTTAACAGCTTTACTATTAAATTATAA
>JADGAM010000246.1:0-1139 GCA_015232015.1 Oligoflexia bacterium
TTAAGACCACTCACAGCTAATCTGGCCTCCGTTAACAACTCTTTTCTTTGTCCGTAATCTTTCTTATTTGCTTCATAGTTTGCAAATAAAAAACCAATTACTAAAACTGGAATTATTGCTATCAAAGGATAAATACTTTTATCAAAAATTTTTCTCAGCGAATGATTTTTGGGCCATCCAATCTCACTTGTTCTAAGTAATTCTACTATACTCAAGATCATCGCTACATTGGCCAACAATCCAATAAATGGCGCACAAATGGTAAATAAAAAATAAGAAGACATGTACTTTGAATTTGAAATTGTAGAAGATATAAAAAAATTTTCTTCTGTGTGATGAAAGTTATTAACAACTAATGTTGATAAATAACAGATTAAAGAAAAGAAAAAATATTTAAATATTTTTTCCTTTTCAAATAAGAATTGTTCTTATTTTCAATAGTTGCTCTGGCCAAAATAGAGACCAGTGTTACTATAATAAAAAAATAAAATACTAAAGATGTAATTAATATTATTTTATACTCTTTATGTAAAAAAAGTATTGAGATACCACAAAAAACAAAAAATATAATTAAGAGATATTCCCAAAAAGGTATTGGAAATTTTGCTGTAATCCTATTACCTATTTGTTTTTGTTTTTTTGTCATTTTACTTGCAAATAAATCAATTAAGGGAATAAACGATATAAGAGTAATTACATATCTTCCAATCTTAAAGGCCTCTGAATCAAAATAACTAATTCCAATTAAGTTAGGCCAATGAATAGATCCGTTTAAGAGAGCGAAATATCCAAAATTTACAAAAAGAGATCTTTCATGGGAATTGTAGAGTTTGAATTTTCCTTTTTCATTTTCTTCATCTCGAAATATGGTCATTTGAAAACAAAGAATAGTTAAAATTATTTGCAAACATCCTGATACAAAATAAATATAATCAATTTGATTAGCAATTGCTGTTATAAAGAAAGTCATATAAATTTTCTCCAAAAAAATTGCTATAAATTTATAGTTTATCTTAACATTCCGTAGTATTTTAATAAATCAAACTTTAAAAATATTTATTACTCTATTACATACAGGATTTATTTTTCATAATGTCTGACAAAAATACACTACTAGAGATAAAAGAGAATTTGATTTT
>JADGAM010000246.1:1226-6057 GCA_015232015.1 Oligoflexia bacterium
CTAGCATTGATATTTTCATTTCCAAACTTTGTGAAACTTTAATTTTTGAATACCCTATACTAAAACATTATTCTTTTTTTAGTGAGGAAAATGATTATTCAGAGTTAAAATTTCCTGCATTAATTTTAGACCCGATTGATGGAACAAAAGAATTAAGTATGGGAATTGGTGAATGTGCACTTTCATTAGCGCTTTTTAATTCTGCTAAATTATCAGATCCCGTTAACTATAGTTTAATTTTCAATCCTTTTACTGGTTTTCAAATTGATTCACTTACAATATTTACGCCCCCAAAAAGTTATTATAGGGATAATTTAAGAGGACTTGTTTCAATTTCAGAATGGGAACGAGGTTTATTTAGTAATCATATGAATAGAACTAACTTCAAAAGGATGGATACGAATGAAAATGCATCAATTACTCCTTTTGGTAGCATTGCTTTTAAATTAGCTCTTCTTTCGAATGGTGCATGCGATTTTATTGTTTCACTTCAACCAAAAAATATTAGGGATATCGCTGCCGGTACTCATTTGGCCGATCTTCAT
Organism: Oligoflexia bacterium; assembly: GCA_015232015.1. Lineage (GTDB taxonomy): Bacteria > Bdellovibrionota > Bacteriovoracia > Bacteriovoracales > Bacteriovoracaceae > JADFZW01. The sequence goes on from JADGAM010000246.1 coordinate 1,772, forward strand.
GGATTTAATTTCTATGAAGGGAAAAATCTTATTAAAAGTCTTGATAAAGAAAAATACTATCCTCCTCTATGTTGGTGTCGTAAGCAAGATGTTGATCATATTTCTTCCGTCTACTTTCCATAGAACATATCAATAAACCCTTTAATTCTTCCTTCAAAATGAGAATCTAAAAGACAAATTAGAATATAAACCACAAAAATGAAATTCGCATTTCTTGTGCTAAATCTTCTCGCACTCTGGAAAATTAACTCCAAAGGGATTAAACTAAAGAAAATTAAAATCCATAAAACAGAATATTTTTCTAATAAACTATTCTCTATAAAAAATGCATAAAGTAAAACAATTAAAAATAATATCAATAACTCTCTAACTCTAATTTCATTCACACCCCATTGTCTAAGAGGATAGAAGTGCCCTCTAAATTGAATAAGCGCTAATAAGATAAATCCAATTGGTGCTAAAATTAAAAAATCTTTTTGAGTTATTACACTAATAATTTCAGTAGCTACAGAGGCAATATTTTCTTTAAGGCCACTAATCTCCAAGAAGTCATAGTTCAAAATAAGAATTAAAATTGAAAAAATAAAGCCAAGCATAGAATATCTGATAAATTGTCTCTTAAACCAAAAGGTTTTTTCCTCTAAAAAAAGAAAATAATAAACTAATAATTGAATAGGAAGTAGAAAAAAATAATGTTGATTTAAGATCACACCAAAAAAACCAACAAGACCTAGAAATAATCCCAGCCAATATGTTGAACTTCGTGAACACCATAAAATTACCCACATCCAATATAATGAAAAGGTTGAACTTAAAGTTGCACCTGGTCCAAAGTTCATAAATTTATAAAAATACCAAGCTGAAATAACAGTAAAAATTCCAAGCAGGGCCAACCTTCTAGAAATAAAAAATCTTAAAAAAACATAAAATACCAATAAAAAAAATCCCAATCCAATAAAATAAAAGTGTAAATAAAGAGCAAGCTTATATAGTTCAGGAAACCTAAAAAAAGGGAAATTATTTGTTTGAAAGAAAATCCCAAAAAAAGGGACCAAGCCCTCAAGTTGATCCAAAAATAATTTTATTGCTTCTACATCTTCTAATGAAGGGATTTTAGGTAAAGAAACAACTGTAAATAATCCTAATAAAAAAATTAACAATTTTTCAAAGGGGTCAAGAAATTTAAATTCTATAAATTGTCGAGACATGGTCTCTTCAATTATTTTTCCTCTGGTAGGCCAGGAGTAAAAGAGTCCTAATACAATCCACGTACCCCAATAAAAATGTTTTAACAGTTCACTAGGTAATATAGTTCCTAACATACCAAAGTAAACTATCATTACAATCATTCCCAGAATCATTCTATAAACGACTCTATCTAACGATGAATTTACTTTGAAATAAATCTTAAAGCGATGATCAATTTCCTTACCTAACAAAAACCATTGGCCGCAAATAAAAAGAATATAAATGATAATCATTAACATTTGTAGAGGAAGGTTTAATTTCATTAATTTAGGAATCCATACCGGAACAAGCAAAAAAGCTGCGTAGGTGAAACCGCGATTTATGAAAAATTTGGATTTTGCTTTTATAATACTTGAATTTTTAATTAATATTTCATTCATTATTTTCCTGTATTTCAGGTAATCTCTTCCTCTGTTGCGTTAAAAATTCTCTATGTTATTCTGGGCCAAACAACATAAATTTTACGCATAAGTATTTTATACTTAAATATTTTATAATTAGTAAGGGCCTTGAAAGAAATAAATTGCATTACTCAAATTTAACTGTCACTAAATAATTTTCGGAGGATGGATATTTGACCATTTCATTTGGTTCAATAAACACCGGATTACCCAAAGATATTGTACAGCAATTAGTTGCGGCAGAACGAGCTCCTATAACTAAAATGGAAGATCGTAAGGCCAAAATCAATGAAAAGCAAAAATTAGTTAATGACTTAATTAAAATATTCGAAGAATTTAGAACGGACTTATTAAAAAATAACTCCGCAAAAAGTTTACGTGATTTAAAAGCAATTTTTGATGACCAAATAGTTGATGTTACAATCGATGAAGAACTTGCAGAACCTGGAGAGTATCGTTTTGAGGTTGATCAACTTGCTCAAAGAGCATCATTTTTCACTACAGGTTTTAAAGATCCCAATGAAAGTTATGTTGGTGTTGGATATGTCCAGTACACTCTTCCTAACGGCGAAACTAAAGATATCTATGTTGATTCAAGTAATGCCTCTCTTCGAGGTGTTGCTCGTTTAATTAATACGGATCCTCAATGTGGAATGAAAGCTACTGTTGTAAATGATGGCAGTGGTGATGATAATCCATGGCGCTTATTGGTTACATTAAATAAATCTGGAAATGATTATGATCCTACTATTCCATATTTTTATTTTGTAGACGGAGATGAGGATTTAATTGTGGATGAAGAAAGAGAAGCTCACAGTGCCCTCGTTAAATTAGATGGATTTGATATTGAAATTCCAGATAATGTTACTAGCGAACTAATTCAAGGCCTAACTATTGAATTAAAAAAACCAAAACCAGGGGAGGAATTTTCAATAAAAATTGTTGAAGATAGAGAGGCCATTATTGGAAAAGTGAGTGCTCTTGTTGAGAAAATAAATAAAATTCTTCAATTCATTAATACCCAAAACCAACTTGATTCAAAATCTGATACTAGTAGAACTTTAGGCGGGGATGTTACCTTGCAATCAATTGAATCTAGATTACGTAACCTTATGTTTGAACCATTAGCGGGTATCTATCATCAAGAGGATCAATTAGAAGAAGATGGTGATATTGTGCATTTTAGGGCCGGAGATCTAGGAATAAATTTCCAGAGAAATGGATTACTACAATTTGATGAAAAAAGATTTGGGGCATTGATGGCCAAAAACTTTCGCTTGGCCGCTCAAATGTTAGTAGGTTTTATGTGGGAAGGTGAAAAACAAGAAGGATTAATAAATAAATTAACTGATTTTACTAATGCTGTTATTCGAAAACCACAAGGCATGTTGGTTCTAAGAAAAGATGGTCTGCAATCAAACATTGATCAAATTAATAGTCAAATAGAAGGAAAAGAAAGAATTATTTCAAAAAAAGAAGAAATGCTTAAGGATAAATTTGCAAGATTGGAAGGAACAATTTCTCAACTTAAATCTCAAGGAGCAGGCCTTTCAGCTGCTTTACCTGCCGCTGGTGGCGGAGTTGGTGGATTAGGATAAGAATACAGATATGGGGGAATAGATAATGGAACATGGCCTTAATACCTATAAAAAAATTTCTGTTAATACTGCTAGTAAAGAACAAATACTTCTAATGCTTTATGAAACCGCAATTAAAAATTGTAAATTAGCAATTCAAGCAATTGATAATAAACAAATAGCAAAAAAGGGCGAACATATCGGAAAATTTCAAGATATTATTGTTGAGTTAAATAATGGGTTAGATTTTAATGTTGATAAAAAAATGGCAACTGATCTTTCTAATCTTTATGATTATCTTCTTTTTACCAGTACTCAAGCAAATATTAACTTCGATAAAAAATCTCTAGAAGATTGTCTTCAAATTTTGTCAACACTTCATTCGGCCTGGATAGAGGCCATTAAATCACTTAAAAAAAATAATAAAGAGGGGAAATAAATGTCTGACTTAAAAGAACAACTGCTAATCGACTATAACTATTTACTTAATAAAACACTAGAAATTTCAATTTCTATGCTTAATCTTGCTAACAATGAACAAGTGGAACAACTATTATTTGAATGTAACAATCGTGAACGATTAATACATAATTTAAATGATTTAGATCAAAAAATAGAACAAAACTATATCAAAGACATCGAATTCATCAATAATATTAACAAATCAAAAAATGATTTTATAAATGAAATCAACAATATCAACGATAAAATAGTTATCATATTAGCTCAAACAAAAGAAAAAACCGCTCAAGAAATTTCTTCTCTTTATAAAAACAAAAAAGTCATCCATAGCTATAATCCTTCCTCGGTAAAATAGCTTATGAGTATCTCCATAATAAAACCCATAATACATTGACAAAAATTTCATCTCATGAGCAAATTAAAATGAGTGTTATAAAATAAAAATTATTTATATTTAGTTTACTTTTTTAATTAGCTATTTTTAAAAAATCAAAATGGATATTATTGGAGGAAGCTCTCAATGATTATATCTCCTAACAAAGGAAATCTAGTTTCTATTTCATCCTATGAAATAAAAATATCTGATTCAAATCATAAT
>JADGAM010000247.1 GCA_015232015.1 Oligoflexia bacterium
TTGATTATGTTACTGAAAAAGATAAAAAAAAATAAAAAAAATAAAAAAATAAAAAAGGTAAATAATCATGAATAGCAAATCTAACTTTAACTTTAACTTTAATTTTAATACTTATTATCCTCCTAAAATTGGCATTAGACCCGTTATCGATGGCCGCAGAAAGGGTGTGCGTGAATCGCTGGAAAAACAAACATTAGCTATGGCCAAGGCCGCCGCCAAACTTTTTTTATCAAACATTCGTCTTCGTAATGGTAAATTTGTAGAGTGTATAATTCCTGACCACTGCATAGGAGGAGTGGCGGAAGCTGCCAATGTTGCAAAATTGTTTGAGAGAGAAGGTGTGAGTGCCTCACTAACTGTTACCCCTTGCTGGTGTTATGGTACAGAGGTCATGGATACAGATCCATTAATTCCAAAAGCTGTATGGGGATTTAATGGAACAGAACGCCCTGGAGCAGTTTATTTAGCGGCGGCCTTAGCAGGATACTCTCAAAAAGGTCTTCCTGCTTTTTCTATTTACGGAAGAGATGTTCAAGATAAAAATGATACAGAAATTCCTGAAGATGTTAAGGAAAAACTTTTACTGTTTGCCCGAGCTGCTATTGCGACATCAGAGATGAGAGGAAAATCTTACTTGTCAATTGGTGCAGTCTCTATGGGAATTGCAGGTTCGGTAGTGGACCCTAGCTTTTTTTATGATTACTTAGGAATGAGAAATGAATATGTGGATATGAGTGAGATTAGCAGAAGAATTGAAGAAGGAATTTTTGATAAAAAAGAATTTGTAAAAGCATTAAAATGGACAAAAGAAAATTGCAAAGAGGGAGAAGATGTAAATCACCCTTCTAAGCAAGCAACTCGTGAGCGAAAAGATTACGAGTGGGAAACAGTTGTTAAAATGACTATGATTAGTCGTGACCTGATGGTTGGTAATCAAAAGCTTATTGACCTTGGATTTGAAGAAGAAGCACAAGGGCATAATGCAATATTAGCAGGTTTTCAAGGACAAAGACATTGGACAGATCACTACCCTAATGGTGATTTTTTGGAGGCCATTTTAAACTCTTCATTTGATTGGAATGGAATTAGGGCCCCATATATTATGGCCACAGAAAACGATTCCTTAAATGGGGTGGCCATGCTCTTTGGATATTTGCTCACTAACACTGCTCAAATTTTTTCAGACGTAAGAACCTATTGGAGTCCAGAAGCAGTAAAACGAGTTACGGGAAAAAATTTAAGCGGACATGCCGCCAATGGAATAATTCACTTAATAAACTCTGGTTCATCTTCTCTTGATGGAACTGGAAAACAACGAGATAAAGACAAGCGAGATAAAGATAAGCAAGATAAAGAAAATAATAAAAATAATAAACCTGTAATGAAACCATTTTGGGAAATTACTGCTAGTGAAGTTAAAGAGTGTTTGGCGGCCACCAGATGGTGCCCGGCAGAGCAAGAATATTTCAGAGGGGGTGGATTCTCCTCTCAATTTTTAAGTGAAGGTGGAATGCCTGTTACAATGTCTCGAGTGAATTTAGTAAAAGGATTAGGTCCTGTATTACAAATCGCTGAAGGTTACACTGTTACATTAGCAAAAGATGTTCACCAAACATTAAATCGCAGAACCAGTCCAACGTGGCCGACTACCTGGTTTACACCAATACTTACTGGCAGTGGAGCATTTAAAGATGTCTACTCTGTAATGAACAATTGGGGAGCAAATCATGCAGCAGTTAGCTTCGGTCACATAGGAGATAGATTAATAACTTTGGCCTCGATGCTTAGAATTCCAGTTAACATGCATAATGTTTCTCCTCATAAAATCTATCGACCAAGTTCATGGAATGCCTTTGGTACAAATGATTTAGAAGGTGCAGATTATAGGGCCTGTAAAAACTTTGGTGCTTTATATGGAAAATAGGAAAATACGTTAAATGAAAGATAAAATCTCAAAATTTTTAGCATTTGATTTCGGTGCCGAAAGTGCCAGGGCCACAGTAGGAATAATCGACTCTGACAATATAAAAAAGAAAAAATTATCTTTAATTGAGATTTATCGCTTCCCCAATAAACAAATAACCATTGATGGTCATATTCATTGGGATATCAAATATCTTTTTGAAGAGTTAAAAAAGGCATTAGCGCTTACCGTACAAAAAGGTCATGGCGACATTAAATCCATTGCAGTTGATACTTGGGGAGTTGATTTTGCTTTAATAAATAGTGCAAATGGAGAATTACTTTTTAATACACCTTTTTGTTATCGTGACTCTCGTACCAATGGAGTAATGGAAGAGGTATTTAATCATTGCATGAGTAAAGAAGAGATTTATAATCGCACTGGAATTGGCCTCATGCAAATAAATTCTATCTACCAGTTATATGCCACTAACACTAATAAGAAATCACTAATTAAAAAAGATGCAACAGGCACACAAGAAACAAAACTTCTATTCATGCCAGACCTTTTTAATTATCTCTTAACTGGTAAAATTTTTTCCGAGTACACTATTGCTTCTACTTCTCAACTACTAAACGCTCACACTAAAAAATGGGATGAAGAGATATTTAAAAGATTAAATCTACCTATTGAAATCATGCCAGAAATTATTGAACCCAAAACTAAAATTGGAAAATTACGATTGGAAATTGCCACAGAAGTTGGCCTAGCAAATAAAAATGTTGAGGTAGTTGCAGTAGCTTCCCACGATACCGCCAGCGCTGTAGCAGCGGCAAGTGGCCGTACTACAAGCGGCCGAGCATATATAAGTTCAGGAACATGGTCTCTTCTAGGAATTGAGTCTTGTGTTCCAATCATCAACCCTGATTCATTAAAAAATGATTTTACCAACGAAGGCGGCATCGATGGTAAAATTAGATTTTTAAAAAACATGATGGGTATGTGGCCATTACAAAGATGCAAGAAGGAGTGGCAAGAGCGATTTAACTATGATGAAAGCTATGAGAAGATGATGGAATTGGCAACAAGTGATGTACGAGCAAATTTTAAATGTATTATTGATTTTGATAACCAGTTATTTTTAAATCCTCCAAGTATGATTGATACGATAATTAACTTTTGTAAGACCAACCATCAGAATCATCAGAATCAGATGATCCCTGAAAGAAAAGGTGAATTTGTAAAATGTATTATTGAAAGCTTGGCCTATAAATATAGTGAGGTCATAGAAAAAATAAACTCGCTTACATATGAAAACCCAAAAATCCAATTTATAAATATTGTAGGTGGAGGATCTCAAAACGAGATGCTCAACCAATTAACTGCTTCTGCTGCTAAAATTCCAGTACTAGCAGGCCCTGTGGAGGCCACTACTATTGGAAACATTATAACTCAAGCGATGGCATTTGCAGATATTGATAATTTAAACGAAGGACGTTTAATAATCGCTAATTCATTTACAATAAAAACATACAACCCATGACCATTAAACCAATATCACTTTTACTTCTTTTATCTCTTCTATCTCATTTATTGTTTTTATACTCATTACACTCACCTATTGCTAAGGCAGAGTATACTGATCGAGTATGTACAGTTTTAAATTATGCTTGTTCAAAAAATAGCCTACTCTCTAGTCAGGCCTCACCCTCTGCCAGCGATTCTATTGGAAATAACCCTGCATTTATACCTACTGACAACACTCCCTTTGGAATAGAAATCTTAAGTGGTGAAAGTGAAACTGATCTTAGTGTATTTCAAGGTTATGGAGTCTTTGGGATGGCCGGAGGTGCAGTGGCCAAGGAAAACTCATTTTATTCTAATGCCAGCAACCTTGCAGCAGCTGATATTAATTTACCAGCAGGAACTGGTGATGATTTAAATAAAAGAAATTATGGCCTTGCGTTTTCAATTCCTTTATTTAAAAAACGTTTAAAAAATTCATTTGTTCCTCATATAGGTTTGGGTTTAAGACAATATCGTGACAGCGGCCAATTTCGAGAGTCATATGGTTTAATGCTTGCTAATTCACGTTTTCATATTGGTGTCTCACAAGCAAAAAATCGTTCAAATATTGGAGTATTAAGTGCTAGTGTAGGTTTTAGAATTAATTGGGTATTATGTGACTATACTTACATAAAAAATTTATTAGGTGTTGATAATATAACCCAAATAATTTCAACAATCACTTCCTATGAAAACCTGTCATTAATACTGGCCTATCGAACTCAGAAAATCCAACCACTCACTGCTGAAGATCAAACTTTTGTTCAATCAACAGGAAAAGGATATCGAAAAAATCATTACTTTGCCGGAGTACAAGTACAACTGGGTAAAGTGGTTACAATAGGTGTTTACTACAATTATATTCTTGAAAAATTACCATTTCTAGGATTACGAATTGCTTTAGGAAGTTATTAGGGACACTATTTTTGTTGTTTTGAATTTTGATTAGGGCCTGTAAATAAATCTGCATAATTAGACACTGGCCAATCGTCTAAAATAAATGAATAAAGATTTTGAATATTTTCCTTTATATTTTACCCTGTGTAGTTACATTATTCTATTATTATTTCACGCAGGTGATATTAACAATTATCGAGGTATTTTCCATCACTTTAGTGGGAAAACCATCACTGTTGATCATTATGCTGGCATAATCCACAAACATTGAGGCCAAATATCCGCCATAACTCATCCCTACCTGCACATTTTTTACATCTTTAAAAGCATAATGGATGCAAACTCCTTTTAAATCTGAGTCAGCACTTAGATAGTAATTAGCACCACGAAAGTTATATTGAGGATATTCAATGCGAAAGGTGTTTTTTTTCGCCAAATCAGCATCGACCTCGGTCATTTTCCAAAAATTGCCAGACAATCCAACATACAATAAGGGGACATCTAACATATGTAACAAGCTACTATTTCCACCATCACGGGTTTTACAACTCTCCCATGCATTTCTCTCTATCGAATCGTTTATACTTTCTTGTTGTATTCTTTGAGGCAACGCCTGTAATTCTTTTTTAAAGATTGCATGTGGAATACGATATTTTATATTTCTAATAGTTCTGTCCATATCATCTGCATTCATATTATATCCGCTAAATTGACGAAAATGCACTCCTTGATTGGTTTTTATCACCCACCAATCATTAACCAAATCATATTTTATCAGAAGAGGTGGATTCAATTTGTAAAGATCTTCTTTTTCTATTCCTCTCTTTTTCAATTCCATTATTGTTTTATCATCAGTTAAATCTATATAGGGAACACCTTTCTCAATTTTTATTTCAAACAAAGCGCCACCATCTTTTGCAAACATTTCTGATGCATATATTGATGAAGAATACGGATCCTCGGCCAGATAAATTCCCTTACCTGCAAGTGAATGCCAACCAACCCCTTTTGCCGGATCTACTCTGGCCTTTTCCAACATTTTTTGTATTTCCTCATCAGACCATATTTTCTCTCTTATTCTTTCTTCCACCCTTTTTTTATCATTCCAATTATAATAAATCTTATCAGATGGCAGTTTTTTGGCCAAAGACATAATGATTGCAATTTTCTCCCCTTCACTTTTTATTGCCGGGATTTGATTCTTATCCGTCCCTTCCCGCGCACAAATATTATTGGTTATAAAAACATTTGCAATTATTATCATAATTATAAAAAAACACTTTTTATTTATATATAACAAATTACACCTCTCTTTTTATTTCTCTCTTTTTATTTGCCATTTTTTCTCTATATTCGAAGATCATTATTCAAAGATCATTCTAACATCAAATAAGCAGAGATTAATAAATCCCTTCTTTGAAAATATAAAATAAATCAAATTGGATTTTTCCTGACCTTTGTAAGATTTCCAATCGAATAAAATTGTGGCCTTAAATTAAAAATTTAAGATATCAATGAAATAAATAATTTTTATTTATTGTTTAATAGAGAATTAGTCATACAAAACAATGCCATTGACTGTGGGCACGCTCAATATCTTAGGGAAAAATTAATTTTATTTAGTTTAGATATTATGATTTCAGATGCTAAGATAGTCTGAATCTGATCTCCGATCTGAGATCAGATT
>JADGAM010000248.1 GCA_015232015.1 Oligoflexia bacterium
TTCTAAGAAAGGTAGATGGTAGTAGTGATGAATTTAAAGAGGTAAAGCAATTAGATGGAACAGCAAAACGTTATAATGATAAAAAAAATATAGAAGATGGTGTTAAATACTTATATATGGTGAATTTAAAAGATAAAGCTGATAAAATACTTTTTACTTCACCAATATATGGCCCATTTATCTCTTCTCCACAGTGGTTTAACACTGAAAAAAGTGCAGTTCTTGTTCTATCTATAATTTCAATTTTTATTATATTAATATTTATTACTCTAGCAAAGCAAGGCCGAAGTTTCTATGTGAGGCCTCTTGCTGGTATTAAGGCCATTGAAGATGCTGTTGGTAGAGCGACAGAGATGGGGAAACCATGTATCTACATTCCAGGAATTAGTACTATTGATGATATATCCACTCTTGCTTCTATTTCTATCTTGTCAAAAATTTCAGAGGTAATTGCTAACTATCAGTCAAGAATTGTAATCCCAAACTATGAACCAATAGTTTATTCAGTTATTGATGAGGTAGTAAAAAATGCATATGTTAAGGCCGGACGTCCAGATGCTTACAGACAAGAAGATGTTTATTATTTAACAGGTAGACAATTTGCTTACGCTTCAGGGATAGCAGGATTAATGGCCAGAGAAAAACCTGCTGCCAACTTTTTCCTCGGATGGTTTATGGCGGAATCACTAATTTTAGCAGAGGCGGGTGCAATGACAGGTGCAATTCAAATTGCAGGAACAGATTCCATTAGCCAAATTCCATTCTTCATTGTTGCTTGTGACTACACTTTAATTGGAGAAGAGTTATATGCAGCTGGTGCTTATATGGGAGGAGATAGTAAATTACTTGGAGGTCTTAAAGGCCAAGACTATGTAAAATTAGTTTTAATGATTATATTAGTTGTTTTATTTATTCTTAAACTAGCTGGGGTTCAAGGGATCGATACACTTCTAGTTGGTGGAGGACATTAATATGTTGTTCTTAAAGAAAACAGTTCCCTTTCTTATAACTTTGGGTATGGGAATATTTACATTCATGTATTATTTTATGCCTCATAAAATGATGAAGATTATATGGGAAGATGTCTCTGATTGGGCCATTATCATAGGTGGTGGTGCAATGGCAGTTGGTGCGATTAGTATGATTAGAACCTATTATAGGAAATCTCTAAACAAAGATGATCCTAATCGTTGGTATTCTCTTATAACTTTAATCTGTACAATTGGAATGACCTTAATAGGATTTATTACTGGAATCGGAGGAGAATCACTCTTTAACGATTTATTTATAAATGTGATGATACCTTTAGAATCAACAATGTTTTCACTTCTTGCGTTTTACATTGCTTCTGCTGCATTTAGAAGTTTTAGACTTAAAAGTTTTTCAGCGGGCCTTCTTTTAGTTGCCGCTATTATTGTTATGTTGGCGCAAATTCCTTTAGGCGAAAACATTAATGAAAATATTCCTGCAATATCATCGTGGATTATGGATTGTCCTAACGTAGCTGCAAGAAGAGCGATTTTGATGGGTATTTCTATTGGTTCTGTAGCAACAGCTCTTAAAATTATTTTAGGCATTGATAAGTCTGTTTTTAGTGGAGCTGGTAAATAAGCAAGCTAGTAGGTAAGTTAAGTAAAAGATAAAAGAAGGGTTTTTTTAATATGAGTATTGAAAACAATAAAGATAATAATAGTAGTAATAAAAACAAAAGATGGTTGTATACAATTTTAAATCTAGATAAACGAATTGTTTACATTTGTATATTTTTAGCAATAGCACTACCATTCTTTTTAAACCCTGTAGTAGATATTAAATCTACAAAATGGGTTAAGAGTTCTTATGATTTGGTAGAGGAGGCCGCTCAAAAGAGAAAACCAATTCTAATTGGTTTTGATTATGATCCAGCAACTCTAGCAGAGTTGCAACCTATGGCCATGGCAATTATTCGTCATGCTTTTTCAAAAAATGTAAAGGTTGTAGGAATAAATTTTCTTTTAAATGGTACAAGTTTGGCCGCCGACACTCTGGAAAAAGTTGCAAAAGAGTATGATAAAAAATATGGAGAGGATTACGTCTTTTTTGGTTTTCTTCCTCAAATATCTGTTGTTCTTTTAAATTTTGGTGAAGACTTTAGAAAGTCATATAAAAAAGATTATTATGGCAAGGATTTAAATGAAATTCCGATGCTTAAAGGTTTACAAAATTTTGATGACTTTCATGCGGTTTTTTGCCTTTCAGGAACAGGGTTACCTAGTACATACATAGTTTATGGAGTAGATAGATTTAAGTTTAATTATATAGCGGGTGTTACTGCTGTTAGTGCCGCCGATTATTATCCATATTTGCAATCAGGACAAATGAAAGGTTTGCTTGGCGGAATGAAAGCGGCTGCGGAGTATGAAGGACTTCTAGGTAAAATAAGTGATGGTATGAGAGGTATGGCATCTCAATCATGGGGACATATCACTATTATTGCTTTTATTATTATTGGAAACATTCTCTTCTATGTGAAAAAAAGATATGAGGATGAGGATAAAGAGAAAAAATTATAATTAAAGTGTGGGGTATAATATATGAGTACTAATCCTTGGATTTGGGTTGGAGCGATTTCTACAATAATGATCTTTACTTACCTATGGAAAGAAAATCCATTGTATCGTCTTGCAGAACATGTTTTTGTGGGAATATCAGTTGGATATCTTATTTGTGTAACATGGTTTAACGTTTTACATCCAAAACTTTATGTGCCTCTTTTTCAAGAGCACCAATGGGTTTTAATTATTCCTCTTATTATGTCCATCATGATGCTATTTAGATTTTCAACTAAATATGGATGGGTTAGTTTTTGGCCACTTGCTTTTTTAATTGGATTTAGTGGTTATGGTATACCAGCTTCCATAGACACAAATATGCTCAAGCAATTACAGGCCACCATAAATGTCTCATTTTCAGGTGGGATTATACCAATAATTACGGCGCTTATTATTTTATTTGGTACTCTAAGCTGCTTGATATATTTTTATTTTTCATTTCCTCACAAAGGAGCAGTTGGAAAAATTGCAAAATTTGGTTCAATGTTGCTTATGATAAGTTTTGGTGCTAGCTTTGGTTATACTGTTATGGCCAGAATCTCTCTTCTTATTGGACGCGTTTTATTTTTACTTCGTGATTGGTTAGGCGTTGTTCACTAGTATTATTACTAGTACCAGTAATAGCAATAATACTAGTACTAATTCGAAATCCATATCCACCATATATGAGGTCAAAAGTTTTCCCTTATTATTTTATTGGAAAAAAGGTCTTTTAACCATTATTGTAGTTTTATTGATTACCATATTTACTTTTGTGGTGTTGAAAGGTTTGTTTTATGCAATTTTGGCCGCACTAGTTGTATTATTACCATTAGTAAATTTTATTTTTCCCTCTCGTACAATATTTCATTCTGATTATGCAATAAAAGAACAGTTGCTGCTTAAAAAAACACTTAACTACAATAGTTTTGATGATATTGTTTTATTAGAAGATGGAATCTTTTTTTATAAAAAAGAGAAGGGCGCAATTTCCTTTGTAAGAAAAACTAGAAGTGAATATATCTATATTTTTGATAATAACTTAAAAAATACAATTTTTAATTTCATAAAAAATAAAAATAAAAAATGAATAATAAAAAAGAAGAACTTGATCCAAAAAAATTAGAAGTTTTAGATAAGATTGCTAACTTTGTAGTGGAAAAAGAATTAGCACCGATGGCGATAGTATTTTTAGAGAGTATCAGACCATTGCACTACCTTGGCAGTCAAGCAATAATATTTTTCGAGCCATTCATAAATATCTTAATTGACCAACAAAAAATTGCGCTTTTTCGAGAGGCAATGGAGGATAAAAGATATTTAGAATACTTGATAAATAAAATTGAGAAAGATAATGATAACGATTGATAATTGATTACTATAAGAAAATAATCCAGGTGGTTCGTTAAACTTCGTTCTTGGCGATCCTAAATTCCCATTCGTAATGTATTTCTTATCCACTCCGTTTGCCTCGCTTGCCTTCAAAATTTTAGTGGATTTGAAGATAGTAGTTGGGCCAACAATCCCGATCACCTTCAGACGTTTTCCCGCAAAAGCTATTCCTATCTTGGCCGCCTCCTTGATTCCTCTTTGGCGCATTATTGTTACATAATCTAGTTTTTCAATTTGTCCTAAGGCCTCTTTAGCATTTTTTTCTAACGTTTTAATGATTGTTTGCTCTTTATTCGGGATTTTAATTACACTTTTTAATTCTAAGATAATGCCTAATTTTTTTTCATCTTTGGGTATAATTGCTATATCGTAATAACCATACCCTCCTTCACGATTAGAAGTAACTTCATAAATTTTAGAATCTAAGCTTGCTGTAAATCCAAGCATGAGTCCTTGATAAAATGTTTCTGACCGACCCATATCACGGGTAGATACTATTTTAGAGAGTATGATTTCTAAATCATCTGCAAATTTTGGGATGTTTCCGGTAAGTAATGAATTTAAAAAATTAGTATACCACTGAATTCCTCGATTAGAGCTAAGCCATAGTTCAACCATGTTCCGATAAACTATTCGGATTTCTTTATTGGGAATCTGCAATTGGCAGAGGGGGCCTCGTTCTGTTTGCTCCACAGAAACGATATTAAGATATCCAGCTGTAACTAGCAAACTCCATAGAGCACTGGGGTTTTGTTTAATATCACCAAAAACTACATGTTCATCGATTAATTGCTCGCAAGTTCCTCCTTGTAATAATTTTTCAAAACTTTCTTTAAATTCATTACCAGAATTGATCATTAAGTCTCGAATTAAAACATTATCACTAGTATTGACCCAATAAGGACGAAGTTCTTTGCTTTCAATAAAATTAACAATTGACCATGGATTGTACACAGTAGTTCCGGCAAAATTATAACCGTTATACCACTCTTTTGCCTGCGTAATATGTTCACTAATCTGCGCCTGCTCTACCAATGTAGTGACTTCTTCCTCGCTAAAGCCAAAGTATTGACTGTACTTAGATTGCATTAGCGAATAGATTTTAATATTATTTAGGCCAGAAAATAAACTTTCTTTGGCCACTCTTATTACCCCGGTAATTACTGCCCGATTCAAATAAATATTATCTTTTAGAGCAGCACCAAGCATTCCTCTCATCAATCCTACCATTTCGTCGTAATAATGATTAATATAACTGGATTGAATGGGAGTATCATATTCGTCAATTAAAATATAAACTTGCTTTTGTTGATGGTGTTTATACAGAAATTCGCTCAAAATTTTAATAGAATTTTCGATATCAGTTTTATCTGTTTGTTTATTTAAATATTTTTGAATAATATTTTTTTCATTGTCTGCAAGGACATTTGAATTTAATAAATATTGATGTTCCCTATAGAGAGACTGCACTAGTGAGTTACATTTGTTAATGACATCAGAAAATGAAAATTCTTTAATGTCTTTGAAGGTTATGAAAATAACTGGGTACTGTCCTTGGTGTGAAATATAGCTATCACCATTTATATCGTTACCACAATTAGCAATCTTAAGATTGTCGAACAATCCCTTAGTTGATTCTCCTGCCACTTCAGTGGAAAAAAAATATCGGAGCATGGATAGATTTAAAGTCTTTCCAAATCTACGAGGACGGGTAATTACAGATACTTCGTCAGAAATACTGTCAATAAACTCTTTAATAAATAAGCTTTTATCAACAAAACTAAATTTTTGGTCAATAATTTTTTTAAAATCACTATAACCTATACCCAATTTCATATTTTTTTCCTAGCAGATTGAAATAACAAACAATATGATTTTAACAGCAATTGACTTAAAGGTACATTATTTATCTCAGACTCATATTTGTAATTATTATTTAGGGCCCGTCAAAAAATAATTGCTCATTTTTGCATCCAATCTTTAGGCCATCTTAAGCTTCTCCTCATTCACAAAATCCTCGATGTAGTTATACTACATCTGCGGTTTTGTTCAGTCGTCGAAAC
>JADGAM010000249.1 GCA_015232015.1 Oligoflexia bacterium
AGAATTTTGTTTTTCAATTACCAATAAATACAAAATTAGAAATGGAATTGGTAAATGGCTTTTAAGAGAAGCAATGAAAGGGATTCTACCCGAAAAGGTTCGTACACGTAAAGACAAGGCAGGATTTATTGCTCCTGCTGATGAGTGGTTTAGAACAGTTAACAAAAATCATTTGTATCAAATAATAAATGATGATTTAAACTATAAAAAAGAAATGTTCAATAAGGAGAAATTGAATAGAATTTTTACTGAACATATAGAAGAAAAAAGTAATCATTACATGTTTTTGTGGCAGCTAATTAATATTCACGAATGGCGAATGGCCATTTAATTAATGGAGATGTTGAAATGAAAGTGGCCTTCATAAATGTTTCTCTTCGTCCTGATTCTAAAAGGAAACAACTTCCTGTTGGTCTTGGATATATATTGACTGCTGTTAAAAGAGAGGGAATTGCTTTTGATTTAATTGATATGGACATCAATTGCACTCCAATGGAAGAGTTAGAAAAAATTCTTTATAGAGAGAAATATGAAGTTATAGCAATGGGATGTATCGTTACAGGATATAGATATATAAAAAAAATAGCTGAGATTGCAAAAAAAATAAATGAGTGTACGATAATTGTAGGAAATTCTGTTGCTACCTCAATCCCTGAATTGCTTTTAGAAAATACTTTAGTTGATATAGCTGTTATAGGGGAAGGTGATGTTACCATCGTGGAGTTACTTAATAAAATATTAAAGAGAGAAAAAATTGATGATATAAAGGGAATAGTTTTTAAAAGCAAAGAAAATGGCAAAATTACTTATGGTTCGAAGCGAACATTAATTTCAGATCTTGATACTATTGGTTTTCCTGATTGGCATATTTTTGATATTGAGAAATACAATAATTACTCTTTAGTTAATTCGAATATGACAATGCTTGAAAAGGGTAATATGTATCCATTAAATGCAGCAAGAGGTTGTCCTTTTAGTTGCACTTTTTGTTATCATGTATTTAAAGATGAGAAGTATAGAAAGTATTCAGAACAAGCTGTAACTCAAGAAATAAAAAGATTATATTACGAATACAACTCAAATTATATTTCATTTTGGGATGAACTTACATTCCCAAATATTCAGAGTGTAATTTCTTTGGTTGAAAAAATTGAAGAACTGAAGCTACCTATTAAATGGGAGGCCGTCTCAAGGGGGAATTTGTTCAAAAACAATCATCTTGATCTAATTCATCGTTTAAGAGATTGTGGTTGTGATAATATAAGTTTTTCTTTAGAAAATGCCGGTACAGAGATTTTAAAAGCAATGAATAAGAAAATGAATATTAGTGACTTTATTGAGCAATCATTAGTTTTACAAAAAGGACAAGTTGCTCCTCTTACAAGCGTTGTTTTTGGTTATCCTCAGGAAACACCCCAGACAATTAAACAAACTTTAAAAGTATGTGAAGATTGTGGAATATATCCGAGTGTTGGATTTTTATTACCACTACCAGGTACTCCTATTTATAATTGGGCCGTTGAAGAAAAATTCATTGAGGATGAAATCTCTTATCTGGAAAGGATTGGTGATCGACAAGATTTTCATATTAATTTAACCAAAATGCCTGATGATGAATTTATTTCTTTAGTTAAAGAGGGACTGGAAGATTTAGCGAATAAGCAAGGATTAAAGCTAGCATCAGTTTTTAAAACTACAACATATCAAAAACCAAAATATGAGGTAGCTAGTCCCACATAGTTGTATTGATGTTTTTTTGATGATTTTTTTTAAAAACCTCCTTTGAAAAATTAAGAAGCAAGGACATTTGCTTATGGTCAAGGCAGTACTCTTTCACAAAGTTGAAGATGTTGATCACTTCGCTAATAATAATGAAAATTTAAAAAATTACATGCTTTTTTCTACCAATGCTAGCGTTGATATATATTGCTTGAATAACTATAACGTGGAGTGCACATGTGTATCTACTTATTTATTAACTAAAGAAGTAAAAGAGATGATGGAATTATCATCTCTTGAGGTTAACCGTATTTTAAAAGATCTTGATATTGAAGTTACTGAAGAAATAAGAAAGGAACTTAATTTAAAAGATAATTTCATTTTTACAATTTATAATTACATTGGAGTTCAATCATATTTGATTTATTTATCTTTAATAAAAGCACTTAAGAGGATTTTTGAAAAACACGATATTGAGATTTTTATTTCTGCCATCGATTCATTTTCTAATCCAATCATAAACGAGTATCTAGCAAAGACTTTTGTTTTATCAAGTGTTTTAATTGAACGAATAATATCATGTTTTGTAATATCTTTGCGAATCGCTCTCAAAATATCATCATTGCCACTTTCAGCACCTATCGCTAATGACATATGACCAATTTTTTCAAACCTTTTAAACAATTCATCGTTTAAATAATCATCCTTAAAATGATCTGCTCTACACCATGTCCTAAAGTTAAACTTCAATGACTCCTTTTCAGCTAGATCTAAAAATTCCAAAACTCTTTTTTTATTAATAAAAAAATCTTCATCTAAAAAAAGAAAAGTATTTGCCCTATATTGTTTTTGAAGATTTTTTATTTCTGTTATTATTTCAAGTGCTGATCTAAACCTGTATTTTCGCTTTAAAACTACATTTATACAAAACTCGCACCTATAAGGGCAGCCTAGACCTGTTAATATAGGCATTATTCTAAGTTTTTCTGTAAAATATGGAAATTCTCTAGTGTAAACAGAAGATTTAACATCTAAATAATTTTCGGCCTCAATTAGTGAAAAATCAAAAAAAGGTAATTCTTTTAAATCATCTATTTTATCATTAGGTGTGAAAGATATCTGATTATCCTTTAAATAACATATCCCTTTTATTTTTGTAAAATCATCTCCTTTTGATAGAACATTTGCTAACTCAATGGCCGCATGAGTGCCCTCATTAACAACAACAAAATCAACTCCTAAATATTTAAGCGATTCGCTTGGATAAAGAGAAGGATGTGCCCCCCCTATAACAACTTTCAAATCAGAAAAATTTTTTTTAATTGATTTCATCAAATCTAGCGCAAAAGGTATCTGAACCACCATAACTGAAAGTCCAATATAAACTATGTCTTTTGAACGTTTCTCTAATAGATTAAGCAAATTACTTTCATATTGCTCGTCATAGGTCCCATCAACAATAATTACTTCAAAACCATTTTTTTTCAGATAAGAACCAATAAGCAGTATCGCTGTAGCTGGATATACATTTCCTTTGTCTTTATATGAGTAATTGCAGAGTGGTAAGTTTACTAACACAACTAAGTTTTTAATATGATCCACTTAATCTCCAAAAAAAAATTTAACAACAACAATTGACTTCGAAATTCTCCATCTCAAAAAATAATTATAATCAAGAAATTGATCACAATTCAATAAAAATAAATTCACTATAAATCTCTGTTTGATTTTAATAAACCTATTTTAAAATTGATTTTCTGATGCATGAATCAAGAATATTTACAGCAACGTTATGCCACTCCTCTTGTAAATTGCATGGCAGGTTTATTATGGTCTTTCCAATCTCTTCAGAAACAGGACATTCTCCTTGATTGTAACCTAGATTATGAATATCATCTGGACAGCATATTATTGGTGATTTAAACCATGTCCAATTCAAATCAATATATTTTTTGAGCAAATTTTGTAATTTATAAAAATTTTCACCATAGAAGACAAATCTTAAAGGGGCCATGTTTAATGTTTCGTCAAAATAGCATTTGGGTAAATATCTCTCTAGGCCATGTTGTTTGAATACATTGATGTAATTATTTAACAATTTTACTCTTAATGCTCTCTCTCTCTCCCATCTTTGTAATTCAACTAATCCTATCTTGCACAAGAAGGCAGGCATCTTCGCAGGATACGGGTATCGTTCTATTGGGTCAATATCAATATCATTAGATGGTTTTGTATAATCGTTATTAAAAAAAACAACATTATTATTTGATACACCCAGCACTTTATTCTTTATGATATTTACATTTGATTCTCGTTATGAAGGTATTCGTGTTGGAAATTTTGCAGATGGAGCGATTTTTTCCACTGATCATACAAAGCCATTAAATACTCTTGTCGGAGGTTTTTTTTATTCGAAAAATAAAACAAAGGGAATTTTCAAATAATTTTTTGGACAATAATACTTTCTTTCAAAAATAATTCTCTGAAAAATTTCATTTCTATGGGATTTTTTAAGAAACAAAGATGCACGTTCAATTTTTTTCACTTCTTCAAATATTGTTTTATTTTTCGAATAAAAAAAACCTCCGACAAGAGTATTTAATGGCTTTGTATGATCAGTGGAAAAAATCGCTCCATCTGCAAAATTTCCAACACGAATACCTTCATAACGAGAATCAAATGTTATAGCGCAATCTTCTAATACATATATCCCTTTTTGTTTTGCCAGACGTGCTATTTCCTCAATGTCGCACGGAATTCCAAAAGAATGTTGAATAACAATTAATTTTGTTTTAGAGCTTATCTTCTTTTTTATTAAATTAGGATCAGCTGCAAAATTCTCTTTATTAATATCAACATATACTGGTCTTGCTCCTATTCTTAAAATAGCATTAGGCATAACAGAGCAAGTAAATCCTGGTAAAATTACTTCGTCTCCTATTCCAATTTTCAAAGCTTTCAAAAAGGAAAAAAAGGCCATCCTCGCAGAAGCAAACGTTGTTCCCCTTCCATCTCCAATCATTTTTTCAAATTGTTCTTCATATTCTTTAACTACATCAGAGTGATTTTCATCATCTACCATTATTTTTTTTACTTCTAATAAAAACTGCTCGTCCAAATATTCATGTCCACGAACAAATCCAATCATATATGGATTACGTAAATTATATATTCCACTTAATGATTCAATCAGAAGTTTATAGTAATTTAAATTTTAAAATTATAAAAAGAGAAGAAAGGACATCACCTAATTTACAAAAAAAATGCAACTCTATATTTAAGTTATTTAAAGCGGTGGTCACCATTTTAAAAAAAATAAAAAAAGGAATTGAATTTTTTATTTATATTATATTAAAAAGACCACACATCTTTTTGGGTGCAAATCTTTATAATTTAGAATTTTTGGAAAAAGAAAAAAAATTTAAGAAATATTATGTAACCCAGCTTTCTGATATTAGTTTTGTACTAAAATTTAATTTTTTAAAAAAACATCTTCAAGATAAAAAAAATAAATGCATTCTTAAATTTGAAAAATTTATTGAAAAATATAGTTCTGATTTTGTAACAAAAATGTTTCTTATTGATATAAAAAATTCTCTTTTAAATTATAGTTGGAAAAATGTATTGCTTATTAAAATTTTAGACAAGATTCATAGGGTATACCCTTGTGATTTAGGAATATGGGGAAATCTTTCACTCTACGGTATGACAAGGGTTTTATTCGAGTATTTACGAGCGAACGGAATAAAAGTAATTGGCGGACAGCATGGAAATTGCTATGGGGATCAAGAGGTTTCCTGGCATGTTGAATCTGACTATCTTCATTGCGATTATTTTTTAACTTATGGTTATACAAAAAATGATCTTGATAGAACAATGGATACAAGGGTAAAAAATTTAAAAACTAAGTTTTTACCTTTTGGAAAAATAAAGACAGAGGATAAAAAAAATTTATTTTTGACTAAAAAGACTATTGATATATTATTTCCAATAACAAACAATATTTCTATCCTGTTAGGTGGAATGGCGAGAATTTCTCCTGATAAACTAACAAAAATTCAAACCTATATTTTGCAATATCTAGATAATTTAAGCAAAGACCTTGAGATATATGTTAAGCCATTTGTTAATTCTAATTACTATAATTTTTCTGTATTTCCGGTGTTAAGTAAATGTAAAAATCTTAAAATCGTAAGCGATATGAACTTGGAACATTTTCTTACACAATATTCTCCTAAAATATCTATTATTGAATACCCTTCCTCTCCTTTATATCAATTAATTGGTCTAGATA
>JADGAM010000024.1:0-429 GCA_015232015.1 Oligoflexia bacterium
GGGGAATTTTTACTTGTATTTTTAATGGTAAACCAAATAGAGTGTATTATGTTGGAGAGGCATCTAATTTTTATGATCGTTTTATAAGATATTTTAGTGATCAAATTTCAGGACTAAATATTAATTACAATTTGACTCTTGATCAGGATTTAGTCTTTTTCATTAAAGATGAATTTAATGAGAAAACCGTTGCAGAGATTAATAGTCGCAATAAAATATATGTTCCTCAGATAATAACAAAACTTGGTCAATCGTTCGATAAAACATTTTTTGAAAAAGATTCTTTTATTGAAAGACGAAAATTGATTGAGAATAGTTCCTTCGCTTTTGCTACTATAGAATGGGCCAATGATAATCTTTTAAGAAAAGAGATTGCAGGAGGCCTAATTTCTGAATTAAGAAAAAAATATCAAGCACTAACAAGATGTG
>JADGAM010000024.1:537-35462 GCA_015232015.1 Oligoflexia bacterium
ATTTATTAACATTGAAGAATATATTGCAAAGATATAAAAATCAAATATTTTTTGCAAGGGCATTATTAAATTTCCGCTCCTTTAAAGATTCCTTCTAATTAAAGATTCCTTCTAAAATTTCTAGCGAAATGTTTTATTTATTGTTAAAACTTATTCTATTAATCACCAATTTTTTATCGAGAAAATAGTATGAATAACGCATCATCATCTAATGAGTCTAGCAACATATGCGAATCTCGCGATATACATGAATCTCTCGAATATCGAGTGACAGATCACCCGGTACTCGATTTTTCAGAGTTAGAAAGTAAGCGAAAAATCAAATTTAATTTTAATGGAAAGATCTTAACTGGTATGGAGGGAGAACCTATACTAGTAGCACTGGCCGCCTTAGGCATCATAAAATTAAAAGAAGGTGCTAAGAAACACACTCCATTTGGGCCATTTTGTTTGCAAGGGCGCTGTTGCTCGTGTGCGATGAATGTAAATGGCAAACCCAATGTAATGACTTGTGTGACTCCACTAGAAGAGGGCATGAATGTTCATTATATGGGTAAAGATGTAGATACAGAGGTTTTTAAACGTTTGCCTGCTAAAAAAATAGACATTTCACCCTCAGGGATTAGTCAGGAACATCCTCGTTGTGACGTAGCGATAATAGGTGCGGGACCTGCGCCATTACAGTAGCACAGGCGGGAGTGAGAAATGTTGTTTTATTCGATGATAAACCATATTTGGGAGGGCAATTAGCATTACAAACTCATACTTTTTTTGGAACCAAGGAGTTGGGTGCAAGTGTGAGGGGATATGAAATTGCAAATCGAATGCGGCGGGAATTGGAAGCTCTACATGTTGATGTGAGATTAAACAGTACAGTAGTCGGTCTTTATCCACAAAATATGTTGGCGTTTAGAGATGAGGATCGCTTAAATTTTATTATGGCCCAAAAAATTATTGTAGCATCAGGAGCATCTGAGAAATTTATGAGCTTCGAAGGAAACTGTCTTCCTGGAGTAATGGGAGCAGGTGGCGCGCAGACTTTGATGAATCTCTATGCCGTAAAACCTGGGAAAAAAGTTTTAATAATTGGTGGGGGTAATATTGGAGTAATTCTAGGTTATCAATTGATTCAAGCAGGAGTGGAGGTTGTAGCAATTGTAGAGGGGGCGGGACGAATGGGTGCATATGATGTGCACGTAAAAAAAATTGAAGCATTAGGAGTTCCAATTTATACAAAACATACTATCAAGCGTGCTTATGGAAAAGATAGAGTGGAAGGGGCCACAATTGTGGCATTAGATGACAAGTGGAATTGGATTAATGGTAGTGAAAAAGATTTTCTGGTAGACACTGTTTGCTTGGCCGTAGGATTAAATCCATTAAATGAGTTGCTATGGCAAGCAGGTTGTGAGTTTACGCTTGTTCCTGAGATAGGAGAAGTTCCTTGCTTTGATAAATATCGACAAACATCAAATAGAGATATCTTTGTGGCCGGAGACTGCGCTGCTATTGGTGAGGCCTCTATTGCTCGCTTAGAGGGAAGGATTGCTTCTTTAAAAGCTGCTCTTGATTTAGGTCATCCACATCCAGAGTTTAATCAAAAAATGCAAGAGGCATTTCATTTGTTAGATAATATTGAAATGGGAACATTTGGAAAACGTTTAGGAATTGGTAAAGCAAAAATTATTGGTATGCCTGCCAATGTGGAGTTTAATGCTAAAGATTTTGTTCAAAAAGTTACGGCCGCAGATTTCAAGGGTAACGAAAAAAAAGTTTTAATATCATGTACTCAAGAAATTCCTTGTAACCCATGTGAAAGTTCATGTCACTTAAAAGCAATCTCTATTGGAGAAAAAATCAATCAACAACCAGATGTTAATTATCAAATTTGTAAAGGTTGTGGGTTGTGTGTTCCTGCATGTCCTGGACGAGCAATAAGAATATTACAATATAACTACGATGAAAAAAAATCTCTATCAGCACTAACCATACCATTTGAATTTTGGCCTTATCCTAAGGCGGATGAAGATATTGATTTATATAATGTCAAAGGAGATATAATCACTAAAGGAAAAGTTTTAAAAGTTGTTATTCCTAAGAAAAAAATTGATTGTGGAGTAATAACCGTAAGCTTTGATCAAAAATTTGCATTTGATGTTGTTGCGGTGGAAGTGCGAGCTGAAGGACATGTAAGCAATGTAATTACCAGAGAGAATTTACATAAGGGTGATAAAAATTCAAGTTATATTTGTCGTTGTGAAGAGGTTACCTATGATGAGGTGTTGGCGCTTATAAAAAGAGGATATAACAGTATAAACGAATTAAAACGTTTAACTAGAGTAGGAATGGGACAGTGTCGGGGACTCAGTTGTACAAGTATCATTGAAGGATTATTAAAGCGTGAATTAAAACAAACGAACGAAGATGTTTTAGATGTAAAAAGACATAGAAGAAGTATATATAGACCTCCGGTTAAAAGAATTACTTTAGGAGAGGCGGCCAAACTTAAATTTACAAATGAAGAGATAAAATTATTTGAAGGAATAGAGCATGTGCGAACGATTCCTCAAGAGATAGTTAATACCTACATCAAAGATGATTTTTCAATAAATTCTAACAATTGTAATTGTCCTGAAAATGAGAAATGTAAAATTGTAATCATTGGTGGTGGAATTGGCGGAGTGATGACTGCCTGGTGGTTGTCAAGACTTGGAGAAAGTGATGTTACTATTGTTGAAAGTAATTTTTTAAGTTCAGGAAAGACTGGTGCTGCCTTAGGAGGAATAAGAACTGGATTTAATACTGCTAACAAAGTAGAGCGAGCTAAGAAGGGATTAGAAATTTATAAAATGTCCAAAGAGCTAATTGGAGAGGACGTTGGTTGGTTTCAAGGTGGGTATGTTTACTTAGCATTTGATGAAAAACAAAACACACTATTTAAAAATAGTATGCCTATTTGGGAAGAGTCAAAAGTTCAATACTATTTTACAGAAAATAAGAGTGAGTTTGATCGTTATGTTCCAGGAATAGATTGTAATCGAATAGTTTCGTTAGTTCATTTTCCAGAGGCGGGAGGAGCAAATCCCTTTAGAGCAACATACATGTTTGCAGAGGATGCCAAGAAGAAAGGAGTGAAGATATACAATAATCATGAAGTAACTTCTATTCAACTTGAGACATCTAAAAGTAATGCTAATGTCAACAAAGTGAAGGGAGTTAGAGTCTTTGATAAACGAGCTCAAAAATATAAGTTTATAGAGTGTGAACATGTTGTAAATGCAGCTGGAACTTCCGCCGTAAGAGTTGCTAAGATGTGTGCTATTGACCTTTCTGATCAGATTTGGATTGAACGACATGGGGCCTTTATTACTGAAAAAATGCCTATGTGGCTTGATCCTCTGGTAGTTTCATATCACCCAACGCTTTCAGGTTATTGGCAACAAAAGCGCATGGAGGAAAATGTTCGAGAAGGAGAAATTGTTGCTTGCTATAGCCCAGAACATCCAATAAAGGGCTTTAATACTCACTCATATATTTACTTTTTAGCAAGAATGGCCAAATCAATGTTGTTGTGTCAACCATCTATGGCCGACGTAGGTATTATTCGAAATTTTGCTGAACACTATGTTGGAAGAAAATCTGGTATTCCATTAATTGGGTCCACTCCAGTAAAGGGATTTTGGCTTAATATTGCTAAAAAAGGACATGGATTTATGTGCGCTCCGGGAGATGGTTTTGCTTTGGCCTCTTCCATTATAGAGGGAAAAGTTCATCCTTGGATTAGTGAGTGTGTGATTAATGAAGAAGAAAAAGATTTGAAAGAAACAATGAAATAATTTTTAAATATAATTTTTAAATATGAATTTTAAATATAATTTTTAAATATTATTTTTTAATATAAACTTTTAATATAATTTTTTAACATAATTTTAATTTTTAAAATTCAAATAGGGGAGATAATTTATGTCATCAGCAATTTATCAAACACCAATTCCAGTCAATGAAGCAATTAAATCATACGCTCCTGGGAGTATTGAAAAGGCATTATTAAAGACCGAACTTGATAGACAAAAAAGAGAGTTAGTTGAAATTCCTCTAATTATTGGTGATAAAATTATAAAGACTAGCAACACTGAAGAGATTCGCGCTCCTCATGATCGTTCATTAAAACTTGGAATTTATCATAAGGCGGGTAAAGAAGAGGTCGCTATGGCCATAAATGCTGCTAGAAATGCTAGAGAAGAGTGGGCGGCCATGAGCTTTGAAGATAGGGCCGCGATATTTTTAAAAGCAGCAGATCTATTGGCCACCAAGTATCGTTATATTATAAATGCAGCTACTATGCTTGGTCAGAGTAAAAACCCATTTCAAGCAGAGATTGATGCTGCTTGCGAGTTAATAGATTTTTTTAGATTTAATGCTTATTATATGTTTAAGATCTACACTGATCAACCAATGGTTAATCCTTTTGGTAATTGGAATCGCCTAGAGTATCGTCCATTAGAGGGATTTGTATTTGCAGTTACTCCATTTAATTTTACTTCAATAGCAGGAAATCTGCCAACTGCTCCCGCCATGCTTGGTAACGTTGTTGTATGGAAGCCAGCATCTACCTCTATGCTTTCATCTTATTACATTATGAAATTATTAAAAGAGGCCGGTCTTCCAGATGGTGTAATAAATATGATTCCAGGGAAAGGAAGTGATCTAGGTTCTACTATTTTAAATCATGCACATTTGGCAGGAATTCATTTTACGGGTTCTACTTCAGTATTTCAGGGGATGTGGAAAACTGTAGGTGAAAATTTATCTAAAAATGTTTATAAAAATTATCCTCGTATTGTCGGTGAAACGGGAGGAAAGGATTTCATTTTTGCTTATAAAGATGCGGATGCAAAAGCATTGGCAATTGCAATGTTTAGAGGAGCGTTTGAGTTTCAAGGTCAAAAATGTTCGGCCGCAAGCCGGGCCTATGTTCCAAAGTCTTTGTGGCCTAGTGTGAGAGATGATTTAGTAAAAATGGCCGAAGAGATTAAAGTTGGTGATATTTGTGATTTTAAAACATTCATGGGTGCCGTTATAGACAAAAATTCTTATGATAATAACGTTAGTTATATTGAGTATGCTAAAAAATCAAATGAGGCAAAAATAGTTGTAGGCGGCCGCTACGATGATTCTAAAGGATATTTTATTTATCCAACAGTGGTAGAAACAAGTAACCCAAAATTTAAATTAATGGAAGAAGAGATCTTTGGTCCAATTCTAACTGTACATCCATACGATGATAGTGATGACAGCAATAAGTGTAGCGATGAAAAATTAAATGAAATATTAAAAATTGTTGATGAAACCAGTCCATATGCTCTTACGGGGGCCGTATTTGCACAAGATCGCAAAATGATATCTAAAATTTCTAATGCTCTTAAAAACGCTGCTGGAAATTTTTATATCAACGATAAACCGACAGGCGCAGTAGTAGGTCAACAACCATTTGGAGGTGCACGTGCAAGTGGTACTAACGATAAGGCCGGTAGCTACTTAAACCTTATTCGTTGGTTGAATGTAAGAACAATCAAAGAAAACTTTTTACCAATTCATGATTATAAATATCCTCACATGCAAGAAAGCTAGGAGATAAAAACAATGAATAAACAGAACATGCAAATACGGAGCATGCAAATAAGAAGCATGCAAATACGGGACATACAAAATATATTTATTACAATATTTTTTATGTTAATATTATCATTGCCAATGACTCTTGTTCTTGTTTCATGTGGTATAAAGCAGGCAGATAACAATTCTTCAAATAATGATCAAAATAACAACCTAGCAATTACTGAAGAGTTGCAAGCGGCCCAAAGTTATAATAAGAGTGAAATATTGTTGGCCAAGACCGTTTGTGATAGTTTGCAATCTAAAAAGATAAAATACACTACTGAGTATTCAAATCAAAAATTAAAATTTAATTACGATGAAGAGTGCACTTCCTGCGAGGATGTTAAAACTAGTAGTAGTAATAGCATTACTATATCAGATGATATTACTGATGCTACTGATGATTTTAGGGATTTTTGTACTAGACTGAGGGCCTATTCTCCATCAAGTGCGGCAACTGATGCGGCGGCCGCAGCTGCAGCTACAGGTAGTGAGAAAACTTATAGATTTAACAAATTTGATCCTATACTTCCAACACTTCCAACACTTCCAACACTTGCAAATTCTTCTTTAAGTTCTGCTAGTAACAATGCAAAGGAATTTTCGAACACCGTTGATGTTGGAATAGAGAAGTTGCAATATACTTTTTATAACGAGGTTAATCGGGAGCATAGTGTGGCCGGAACTATAACAGTTATTCCTGTGCGAATATTGCGAGTGATTGAAAGTGATCAAGTAAGTGGAGTGAATGGTGAAATAAACTATGAAGTAAATGAAGTTAAAAATTTGGAAATTGTATCTTCTAAAGATAGTAAATGGCGTGGAATTGTTTATTCAGTTGAAAAAAAGACAAAATGTTCTGCTAATTCTAAACGTACTAACGAATATAAAGTCGAAAAAATCAAAGAAATTTTATAAACGCCGATTAAAAATCTTTCATTGCAGACGTAATTAATTTCCAAAAATTTTGTACGCTTGCAATTTCTAATCGTTCATCTGGAGTATGAATAGCTAAAATATTCATACCTAAGGAGAGAGCTTCGATTTTATTCTTTTTATTTGTATTTGTTGTGAGTAGGTCTCCATCCCTTAAACGGTCAACAATTATTCCACACTCTAAACCTGTATGAGTAATAAGTATTTTGGGATTTTTGTTAAAAAGAGATTCATAATTAGAAGAAATAGTTTTTAGTAAATTATTTTCTGAATAATCTGCTACTGGCCAGCTAGGATAGCTCCACTTAATGTTAATTTCAATTTCTGCCAGTGAAGCAATTTGATTAAAGATGTTTAAAAGTTTAAAACACTCTTGAGGATTAAAAAAACGAATTGATGATTGCAAAAGCATATCGCCATCATGAAGTTTACATAAAGAAAAATTAGAACTGAGTGAAGGGATAGAATATGAAACCTCTTCTTTTTTTTCATTATCTTGATGTTGATGTTGATGAATGCAATAACTTTCTACTCCATGAGGAATTAAATTAACAATTGAAAGAAAACGTTTCTTATCTTTTAAGCTTAAAACTTTTGTAGATTCAGCTTCAGTATGAACTGGGCATGCATTAAAAGTGAATGAGAATTGGTTGTCATTAGATGGTAAAAAAGAGCACCAATCATTTTTTGCCTGATTTAGGATTTTTAGAATATTTGTAATTTTATTTTCAAGATCAATGGATTTATTAATACAGATCACTGCAAATGCTTCACGAGGAATAATATTATGAGCTTTGCCAGCAATAAACCCATGTAGAGAGTACTCAATTTTTTCTGAATCTAATCTATTTAAGCAATCAATTAAGAATTTAATGGCGTTAGCTTTTTGTTTATTAATTTCTCCGCCAGAATGACCACCAGTGAACCCCGAAACGCTTAAACGGTAGGCCACACTATTGCTGCTTTCTTCTTCTTCTTTGAATTTTGCTTTTAATTCAACTTTAATACTACCTGCACACCCTACATAAAATGTTCCAAAGTTACCTGTATCAAAATTTAATAAACGTTTGCTGCTAATAAAATCTTTTTCAATATGTTGGGCACCATTAAGTCCAGTCTCTTCATCGACAGTAAAAAGTAATTCTAAAGGAGGGTGCTTTATATTTTTCGAGGTTAATGCTAAGGCAACGGCCATTCCAATGCCATTATCCGCACCTAAGGTTGTTTTGTGGGCCTTTACATAACCATCTTCAGTAACAATAAGTTCAAGAGGGTGGTTTTTAAAATCAATTTTTACATCTGAAGTGGAATCACAAACCATGTCCATATGATTTTGTATTAATATAGGATGATGATTTTCATATTGATCAGAAGCGGAAACATAAATATAGACATTACCAGCTTTATCGACTTTATATGAAAAATTATTTTTTTTAGCAAAATCAATTAAGTAATTTCTAATACCTTCTTCATTGCCACTTGCTCTTGGAATAGAAGAGATTTCTTTGAAATATTGCCAAACTTCAGCAGGGTCGCTGGGAAAAATTAAGTTGCAATCATTGTTTAAGTTATAATTACCGTTAGTGTTTTTTTTGCTGTCTTTATTGTTCGACATAGTTATTAATGCCTCCGTAAAAAATATTAGTGTGTTTTATTAAACTATTTTATTAAATTGTTTTATTAAAACAGGCTATCTGCGCAGCTTTTCTTCGCGAAGAGCAGATAGGCCAGTTGTTATTCTTAGTACACTCTCTATGTCTCGCCATCCACTGTAAACAATATTCTCACCATAGCTGTTTTTAATGTGTACCTGGCACTTTCCTTTTTCAAATCTCATTCCATCTATTACCATTGAATGTCCGTCACCTGAGGTAGAGGAGATAACACCGGAATACTGCTGTAATGATTCTTTATTTAATATACGTGATGGACTTAGTTTTTTAGAACTTTTCGGAACAACTCCTACTTCTAATGCCTGATTATTAGCCAGAGCATTTGTTATAAAGTTAATTTTCATTTGTAAATTTTTAAAATGTTTTTGAAAATTAATATGGTCAACATGTAAATTTTTAAGTTCTTCAGCTGTAATTGATGGATTTTCACATTGAAGCATGGTCAACATAAATTTTCTTTTATTAAGGCCACTTTCAATCATTTTTTTCAACAGTAATTGCATTTTTGTAATCTGGGTACTAGTGCTAAGATAACGATTGATAAAATCTTCTATGAATTTATCATAACCTGCACTCTTTTTGTTGAATTTTTTTTGATCTGCAATTTTGCCTGTCATATATAATCTCATATATTGAGTAAAAAAATCACTGAAGGTATCATCACTTTTTATAAGATCCTTTAGGCCATAGTTTAATATGGCCTTTACATCTTTATCTAACTTTTTTATGGTTGTACTGTTGGAAGACAGTGATTCACAAACATCAGTACCAGATGGCCTTTGTTTTATCATGTCCGCTTTTTCTTTTTCGATTTTAATAATTATATTATTCATTTTTTCAATGAAATTATTTTTATTTTCTGGGGAAAATTTTTCAACTTGGGATAAAATAGTTCCACATTTATTGAGGAGATCCTTGCTAATTGTTTTGTCAATGGGATTGTCATCACTTTCCAGACAAATTCCTTTTATATCTCCATTTTTGGCGGCCTTAATAATATTATTCATACAATCCTCCGCCAAACCTCCGTCAGTAAAATGATCCACATTTTTTTTAGTTTCTTCATTCTGGCAAAGTAAATCAAAAGATGGCATATAGATCTTACTTGCAAGTAATTTCTTTTGCTTTTCAGAATCTTTAGTCATTTTTATGATTTGTTGAAGAAACAATGAACTACTACTATGAGCATAGCAAGTTCCAGTATCACCTTGATTTTGTTTAGAATGGGTATTATTCATAAGCTCTTTTATTTCTACATGGGGACATGTTTTTTGATTAAAATTGAAATTGATATTTCCTTTTTCATCCATACTAACATTTGGTTGGTATGTTTTGGAAAGAAACCAACTAGGCATAATAGTTTTTCCCTCGGAAGAACTTTTTTCTGCTAATAATTTATCAATTGAAGAATCATCAAGTTTTTTACTAACATTCTTAGGAATACAAAAACTCTCTTCATTGATTTCCTGACCGGCATAACAACAAAAATTAGATATATCAGTCAATTTCAATTGACCTGAATGATTGTTACACCATTTTTCAAATATTTTTCTAGCATGGTCTTCCTGAAGCACCGTTGTTATATTTGGAATAATAAATCTATCTTTATCAACCATTTCGATGACGGTATTTAATTTTGTAGTACAATCTGTACTACGAATCAACTCATTACAGTTTTCTGCTGATTTATTTTTGCATTCTTGATAGACTTTTTTAAAATCACACTTATTGCTTGTATGCTTTTTATTTATAAGAATTTCAAGATTATTAATAAGATCTTTAATTTTCATAGCAGAAGCAGCGGAAAACAGATCTTCTTTCTTAACAGTAGCCTTTTGATCAACTTTTTTCGTAACACATTTATCAAGTAATTCTTCCGTATTTACTAGTAGACTGAGGTTAGTGGCCAGTTCTTTATCTATAGCGATGGTTATTTTAGAAGATATTGAAGTTTTTATTTTTTGAATGCTACTATTTAGATTATTCATTAAATCATCACAATCATCACTAGCGACAACTTTTGCTGTTATTACGAAAGGTATTATTATAATTAAAATTAAAATTAATGTGGGAGTGAAAATTATTTCAATATCTAAAAAGGAAATTGATGGTATTAATGAGAGTAATTTTTTATGTGTTCTATGAGTGCGCATGAAATCCTTATGGATAGGACATTTGTTAACATCAATTTGAAATTTTATTTTACAATTACTTGTAATAAATTGAAAATCACTATTTTGATATCTTCATTAGATCACAAGAAAGGATAGTGAATAAGTGGCATGAATATTTTTGATTTTCTATATTCCTATATTATGTCGTTTGTTGACTAAAATGAGGATAAAATTTTTTTTTGTTAATAAGGAATGGGAGTTATTAAATTCCCATTCCTTATTGATTGCTGTTACTTCTTTGATTACTGATCAATATTAATCAATTTAACTTTTTTAGGTTCTTTCTTATTCATCTCAACATTTAAGATTCCATTTTTCATTGAGGCCTTTATATTATCGGCATCAATGTTATTCCCAAAGTTAAATGATCTTTCAAATTTTCCATAAATTCTCTCACTATAATAATAATTATATTTGTCATCGTCTTTTTCTTTTTCACTAGATCTCTCTCCAGAAAGAGTAAGTACTCCATCATCGAATTCTATTTTAACATCTTTTTGATTTAGTCCTGGTAGATCAGCAGTTAAAATATATTTATCTTTTTCTTCATGTAAATCTACTCTAGGTTGCCAATAGTGAGAGTTCATCATCTCTTTGTTTGTAACTTGATTGCTTACATTAAAAACATCGTCAAAAATTGAATTTACAAGTGCTAATGCGTTCATAAATATCCTCCGGTTAAGTTAGTAAATAAAAGCTAAAATGTTGATAAATTCATTGTAATATTGATCTTTGATTTTCGATTCTTAATTTTAAATCGCTGATCTCGATCAACTCCTCACCATCAAATTAGGTGTGCTTTTTTTATTAGCAAGAGTTTTGTTGTGGAAATATTTTTTTAAAGGGAAAGGGTTGACAGTGAAATAAAACTAAACAAATTTTTCATTACCGCTTCGATTAATAATAATCTCACCGCTATCAACTTTGCTTCTTAAAAGATCTTCAATTTTTTTTTGCGCTTCTCGAACCTGCGAAAGTTTCATAGCAGGACCATTTAAAATATTACTTATATCAGAGCGAATATTTGAAGAAACATTTTTTAAAATATATTCTTTTAATTCAGTGGAGGATGCTCGTAAAGCAATTCCAATAAGCTTAACGGAAATCTCTTTCATAAGGGAGATTAACATATTGGTTGTTAGAAAACGCATATCTTCGAATGTAATCATTTTGGCCTTTATTTTTTGCGCCAATGCTGAGTCTTTAATCCCAATTTCATTAAGCAAACGTTCGCGCTCTTTTACAGGCAATATACTTAGCATATGTGCGGCCTCTTCCACCCCACCATTAGCTTTGATTTTTTTTGTGGAGTCAGAATTATTTTTTTTGCCACTTTCTCGATTGAAATTAAGGACATTATTATTTTTTGTTGCCATAGGGAAAGATTCCTATAGATTTTTAAGAAATGTGTAATTGATATATCTATAGGTATCTATCGGCAGAAATTAAATAATTTAATACATAATCATTCACTGAATTTTCTAGAGAGGAAAATTTGAATTTTGGAAGGAGGGCCTGTAATTTTTGCATCTCTGCTTGAGTGTAGTATTGATATTGATTACGAATATCTTCTGGCATATCAATATATTCGATTGATGGATTAATATTAAGGGCACTAAATACCGCCAATGCTAAATCTTTAAATGAACGGGCCTGGCCTGTACCCATGTTGTAGATACCGGAGGCGGAGACCGAGACAGGGATGGAACCCTTATTTTCAATAAAATTAATTTTCATCATCTCAATCATGGCGAGAACACAGTCTTTAACATAGACAAAGTCACGAAGTTGCTGACCGTCTAAATAATTTTGATTGTGAGATTTAAAGAGCTTTACATGGCCACAAGATTTAATTTGTTGGTAGGCCTTAAGCACAACTGAAGACATATTTCCCTTATGATATTCTTGGGGACCAAAGACGTTGAAGAACTTTATTCCCGCCCAAAATGGTGGAAAAGAAATGTAAGAGGAGGAGATAGAGAGTTGTTGAAGAATCCAGCGATCGAACAGTTGTTTACTAAAACCATAAGGGTTTAAGGGGCGCAATTTGGAAATTAATTGATGATCATCAGAATAACCTTGTTCACCACTACCATAAGTGGCGGCCGAACTGGCATAGATAAGTTTACATCTTAATTTACTGCAAAGATTAAAAATACTTTTTGAGTACTCAACGTTATTTTGAATTAAGTAATCAACATTTTTTTGAGTAGTCTCAGAGCATGCACCCATATGAAAAATTGTAGAAATATTTTTGTTTATAAAATTGTTTTGTTCGATGAAGGGAAAAAAATCATCAGCATTAATAAAATCACTAAAATCTAGGCCTAATAGATTCTTCCACTTATTTTTATCTCGCAAACGATCCACCAGTATGATGTTTTTATATCCTTGAGTGTTAAGTTCCTTGCATAAAACGCTTCCAATAAAACCTGCACCTCCTGTGATAATGATCGTATCTGAACTCATTTTTACTCCTTATAATAATTTTAATTATTAATAATTTTAATTATTTTTTTGTTTTACCATATGCTTTTTTACTATACACTAAATAAGTTAATCTAACGTTAGGGTTAAATAGAAGCTAAATCAGAGCAATAAACAATCAAAAGGAAAATAATAAAATGGAAAATAAAATGAATGAATTTACAGAATATTGGTATCATCAAACACTTGGTTTGAGAGTGAAGATTAAGGCGCATTTGCATTCGGAGCAGTCGAAGTATCAAAAGATAGATGTGTATGAGACGGAAGGTATTGGCAAGTTATTAACCTTAAATGGTAAAACCATGGTTTCAGAGATAGACGAATTTATATACCATGAAATTATGGCCCATGTCCCTTGCGCTGTTGCTAGGAAAAATTCAAAGGTATTA
The DNA here is from genome assembly GCA_015232015.1 of Oligoflexia bacterium. Classification (GTDB taxonomy): domain Bacteria; phylum Bdellovibrionota; class Bacteriovoracia; order Bacteriovoracales; family Bacteriovoracaceae; genus JADFZW01. The sequence goes on from JADGAM010000024.1 coordinate 13,855, forward strand.
ATTATTGGAGGTGGAGACGGGGGAGTTGTAAGGGAGTTTGCTAAACATAATGATGTGCAATCAATTGACCTTGTGGAAATTGATGATCGAGTAATTGAAATTTCAAAAAAGTATTTTCCTCAATGCACGAGCGCTCTAGGTGATCCACGAGTAAAAATTCATGCAAGAGATGGAGCTGAATTTATAAAGGAACGAAAAAATTACTATGATATTATTATTGTGGATTCGACTGATCCAGAGGATTTTGCTTTAGGGCTTTTCACTGAAAAATTTTATAGAGAGATTAGCGAGGCGCTAACTAGTGAAGGTATTATGATGGCCCAGACGGAAAATCCAATATTAGATGAATTTGAAATTAAAAAATTTTACGATAATTTGCGAGCGGTTTTTCCTGTGGTAGAATCTTTTTCGGCGCCAATTATTATTTATCCTGGAGTCTATTGGAGTTTTGCTTTTGCATCCAAATGCTTTCATGGAACAGATTTAAATCCAGATAGTACAAAGAAAAATAAATTAAAACAAATTGAAAAAGATTGTAGATGGTATAATAGTAATTGGCATATAGGAACATTTGCTCTTTCAAATCTACATCGCAAACAAGTTGGAATGTAAAAAATATGAGTGTTAATAATAGTGTTAACAATAATAATAGGATTATAAAAAAATTTAATAATTTTCCAAACAACTTACATTTAGAAAGAACTTTACCATTTTTAGGAACAAAAGATTTAAATGCTATTTATGAAAATAGTATTTGTTTGTTAGGTTTTCCTTTTGATGGAACAACTTCATTTAGGCCAGGTGCCAGACTAGGGCCAAAGGCCATGAGAGATGCCTCTATTGGAATAGAAACTTACTCTCCAACATTTGATATAGATCTTGAAGACCATTTAATAGTAGATCTAGGAGATATTTATTTTTATCCCTCTCGAAGGGATTTAATGGAAAAACATTTTTTTGATATCTTTGACGGAGTTAACTTACAAAAAGGTAATGATAAAAATAATGTAAAAATTATTACCTTGGGGGGGGAGCATTCAATTTCTTTTTCGCCCATCTCTTTGTACTTAAAAAATTATTCTGATCTTTTAATTATTCATTTAGATGCTCATACAGATCTTCGGGATGGTTATTTACATGATCCCTATTCGCATGCAGCAGTTATTAGAAGAGTTTTAGACATATTGCCTGCGACGGCCAATCTAATTCAACATGGAATTAGGTCCGGTACTAGAGAGGAATTTAAGTTCATTAGAGAAAAGAAAATGCTGATGAATTCACTTTCTTTACTACTTAATTATTTAGACAACGTAGAAAAAGATAGACCGATATATTTAACGTTGGATCTTGATTACTTCGATCCCGCCTTTATGCCTGGAACTGGCACTCCTGAAACTGCAGGAGAAAATTTTAATTCTTTAATTGAGATTTTAAAAATTCTAAAAAATAAAAATTTTGTAGGAGCAGATATTGTTGAATTGTCTCCAATGATTGACTCTACTCAAAACTCCTCATCATTTGCTTCTCTTGTTTTAAGAGAGGTTCTTTCAGTAATTGTCGACAGATAAACCCTAATGTTATCGTACAGAGCAAAAATTATTTAATAAAATGTTCACGGAATTAGTGGGACATTTATTTATATCATTTTTGTTTACAGGATTTCCTTCTAGTTCCAGATATTCAATTTTAGTTAAATCTTTCAATGGAGATACGTCAGTGATTTTGTTTTGTGCTAAAATTAAATCTGTTAAATTTTTCAAATTTCGAAATGCTGAAATATCAGAAATTTGATTATCATTTAAATTAATTCTTTTTAAATTAGATAAATTCTTTAAAGATGATATATCACTTATTTTGTTAGAGCTCAAATCGAGAGTATCTAATTTTGTTAACCCCTGAAGTGGTGATATATCTGTTATCTGATTTGATCCCAAAACAAGTATGGTTAAATCATTTAACTCTCGCAATATAGATATATCAGAAATTTTATTATTTCCTAAACTTACTTCCATCAATTTAGATAATGTACGAAGAGATGAGACATCCATTATATTGTTTGACTCAAGATTGATTGATGTTAGTAGGACCAATCCTTGCAATGGTGAGATATTAGAAATTTGATTATCACTTATTTCTAGGTTTGTTAGGTTAACTAAAGAGTGAATTGAAGTAATATCATTTATATTATTTGATGTGAGATCAAGCTCTCTTAAACTTGTTAGATCTTGCAATGGGGAGATGTCTGTAATTTGATTTTCAAGAAGATTAAGTTCTTTTAAATTAGTCAAACCTCTAAGAGGAGATAGATCAATAATATTTGAGCTTGCTAGGTCAAGGGTTTCTGCAGTTTTTAGTTTTTCCGAGACTTCTTTACAATCAGTAGAATTAAAATATTTTAATACAGCTTCAGTGGTTTTAATAGAGTTTGGTGTACTACGTTCTAAACAACTTTTTTCGAAAATACTAACATCTACTGCAAAAGCAGTAATTGAACTTAGAAATAATAATAAACATAAATTAATTGCTAATGAAAAAAATAATTTGTTACTCATACTCTTTTCTCCTTTTTATTGAATGAAATTTTGATGTAAAAACTTGTACAATTCATTTTGAAACAGAACTTAGGGCCATTATTGTGAATATGGTTTCCAACCTTGAGGATTTTTTTTAATCCAAATTAATCCGAAATTAGGGGAAATTCTCAAGGAAATTAATGGTATTTTAATAGATATCTCTGTAGTGAACCTGGTGAAAATTGTATTAAGAAAAAAGATCTCATTTTTCTCAGGATTTCTTATAGGCGTAGTTATGATTTCGTTTGAAGAATTTTCTTCTAATGTAGAAGCGAGGTTTTTAATTTGATCTTTTATATTAGAGGTTAGCTTATTTACAGCATGATGGTACTTATCATTTGCCATTAAATTTTCCCTAGAAATTGTAATAATAAAGGTGATAACTATAATAATAATTTTTACTATGTTCATATTTGTTCCTTCCTTTTAATTTTTTAAAAATTGTAATTCTAATTGTGTACTTCCTGCTACTGTAACAACTCCTACTGTGCCATTTAGAGATAACGCAAATGATGGTCTAACACTGGATACTTCCCATTTAAGGCGTTTTCCTCTTTTTCTTTCGTGCTTTAAAATTGAATTTGTGAAAAAATTAGATATTTTTAATGCTTTTTGAAAACCACGTTGAAAACGTTGAGAATTTATACGATAAATTGCTCTATCCACTAAACTCGTAGTTACTGATTTATCAGTTACTGATTTAGTAGAATCGCTTACTATATAATTTTTTACTTTTAATATTTGATAAGGAATTTTTTCATCCTTTGCAAATTTTAAATATTGAGGATTATTATCACCTTCAATCCAAATATCATTTCCGCTTTCTTCTTCATTTGCGTTTTTTGCATTTATGCTTTCTAGTTTTTCTTTACTGCAATTACCCCTTTTAAAATATACATGTCCTACAATTGAAGCTTGCGCCCTGGCCACGAATATCTGAGCTGATAAAGTCATACCTATTGCAAGTCTTATGTTATCTAATTTGAATGGGTGTTTTGGATTTTGGTGAAGAGTTGGGATCTCTGAGTTGTATGTCTCAGTAATGTTAGTGTTACATGTTTTATCAAGTCCATCTAGAAGCGAATTAACAAATTTTCCCATCTGAGTATTTTTAAGAGTTGTAGCGTTTGAATTTGTATTTGAATTTGATTGTGTTTGTGTTTCTAATCGTACCCACTCTAGACGTATAAATATATCTTCTCCAATAGAAACCGCCACAGGGGCCGGCATTACTGTTCCACTTGCATTTATTGAAATATCTGTTCGAAATTTAGAGATCCACCAACAATGTTTATCATTATTGACAGGAGAGACATTTGCTAATGTCGTAATCATAGTTTTGAATTCTTTTGCTGTTTTCCAAAAATTACTTCTAAATAACTGATGATTTTTGATTTTTTTACTGGCCAAGATCATCTGAATTGTTGGTTCTAATTCAATTTTTAGTCTTTCATCATTCATATTTTCATTTATATTTATAGTTTCAATGTTTCTATCAAAGTTTGATATAGTGGAAGTGGAAGTGGAAGTGGAAGTGGAAGTGGAAGTGGAATCTGGATTATCTTTTGGTTCTATTATAGGTTGAGGACGTCGCCACCATAATTCAATAGCGGTAGAACCTCTCCCTGAAAGAATGCCTAAAAGGCCAGATACACTAGTTGCAAACACAGATTGAATTTCTGTTAGTTTCCATTTCTTCTTATTTGTTAAATCTTTTTCTGTTGGATTTTCCGACGTCTCTGCCTTTATGTTTTTAAATATATCATTATGAATATCTAAATATTTATCTAAGGATTTATCTAAAAGAGTTAAGTTTTCTTTATTTATTGTGGAATATTTATTATCGTGATTATCTTTATTACTACTAATTAATTCGTTTTCAGGAAGTGTAACCCAATCATGAGGAAGGTAAGCTTGATCTTCTTGGTTAAATTCTTTATTGTTTTTGTTGGTGTAATAATTTTCATCGCTAGAAGCGTGTCCATAAGTTGATGTTATTATCGCTAACGATATTGCTTGTAATGTAAATATTATTGGCATAATTAAAGAAAAACTAAATAATTTTTTTATTTTCATTGAAAACTCCGTTTAAATAATTACATTATTTACTATGAAAGCAGTTTCGGTCACGGGCGGTCCCACCAAGAAGGAAACTCTGTTTTAATTTTTTTCATAATATAAAAAAACAGTTCCCAAAGTATCGAGTGTTACTATGCTATTAATGCCTAAACTGGCATTGATTCCTATGCCAACAAAAAAACGTTTCAACTCCCAACTAGAATATTCTGTTTTAACAGAGTTAAGAGTAAGGATTGTTTCTCTATTGAGGTCACTTAATATTTTTCCAGTTTCCTTAGTGTATCCCTTAGAAGGAATATGTTGAATAATTTCATTTCCAGAAGAATTTATTCCTATGAGCGGAATTTCTTTTTGAAAGATACAGGAATTTAATAATAAGAGCATGATTAATAAAGGTAAAAAACATATGCTTATTCGTGCATTTTTTTTAAAAAAGTAATAATCATTTTTCATGAGAAAAAAATCTCCTTGATCTTTAATTCTAATTAATTAAATTACAAAATTATTACAAAATTATATTGGTATCCATTTTGATTTTAATATTTTAAGTAAATCTGTCTAACTTAAAAGGTATAGATAATAAAATATATTTTTTTTATAGTTAGGTATAAACGAAATTTAATAAAATATGTTTTAGGTTTATGCTAACAGTAAAATAATAATAATTTTCAAATCAAAATTAATTAATTACCTTTAAAAAAATTAAAATATTAATGGGCACGCAATAAATGGATTTCTATAAAAAGGAGAAAGACATGAATGTTAAAAAAGCATTACGAATATTAGAATCAGCAGCGACAGAGGGTAGCGAGGATATTAAAAATATTTTTTCATCAGATTATCAAAATCTGAGGAGGTCTATCATGGGAAGTATACCTAACATTGCTTGGGATAAAGTAAAACATGCAAAAGATGTTTCTATTGATTACACAGTTGATAAAGCAAAAGTACTTGATAAATCCGTTCATAAACGTGCTTGGTACTATATTGGAGGAGCAGCGCTCATTGCCGCCAGTATGGGGTTTTTATTCGGTAGAGGAATAAAGAATGGAGGAAATACAAGGATGATGCATAAGAGTTAAAAAAGATACTTAAAGATACTTAGAGAAAAACTATTTATATCCTTCTTAATTTTTTAAAGCTTGTTTTTAATTGATAAGAAAGGAATATTTATGCAACAGAGTCTTCATCGTTTAGTTGATAATAAGATAGAGGCAAGAGATGGCAATTTAGGAAAAGTTAGTGATTTTTATTTTGATGATGAATTTTGGATAGTACGCTATATGGTTATTGATACCGAAGAACTATTTAAAGAAAAAAAAGTTTTGGTATCTCCTATAGTAATAGGAAAACCTGATCTAAAATCATCAATTTTGTTTGTAGATCTTACTATAGAACAAATACAAAAAGGTCCAGACATAAGTACTAAAAGACCATTAAGTCGTGAAGATGAGATTCGTTTGTTTGAACATTACTCGTGGCCTTTTTATTGGAAGAGTGGATTATTTCCAGGAGACACTATTTCAGCAATTATTCCACCATCTGGGATACCATACCCAAGTGCTCCATATTCTGATTTACCTTCTGCTAGCAGCGAAGATCTTGTTAAAAATGGTAATTATATTGAGAATGAAAATAATTTAGAAAAACATCGAACTGCCGATCCTCATCTTCGAAGTGTAGAGGATGTTCGAAGTTATGGTATACATGCTATTGATGGAGATATTGGGCATGTAGAAGATTTAATTATAGATGATGAAATGTGGGACATCCTCTATCTTGTAATTGATACTAGGAATTGGATACTTGGAAAAAAAATTGTTATATCACCTCGATGGATTAAGCAAGTAAATTGGGTAGATAAGAAAGTTGTTGTGGATTTACCGAGGGAAGCAATTAAAAATAGTCCTGAATATCATGCTTCTACAATTATTGATCAAAACTATAAAAATAAATTGAAGGATTATTATGCCCAATATTTAAATAAGAGTAATTGAAGATCTACTATTACAACGTTACTACAACAAGGAGGTCACTATGATAAATAAAGACATAATTGAAGGTAATTGGAAAATTGTAAAAGGAAAACTTAAACAACAATGGGCCAAATTTACAGATGACGATATAGAGAAAATGAAAGGAACATATGATGAAATCAGAGGGCGTCTTCAAAAATTGTATGGTCATGATAAAGAACGCGCAGAAAAAGAACTAGATGAATTTATACAAAAGAATAAACTCCAATAATTTTTAAGTCTAATAAACTTCTATAAGTCTAATAAACTTCTATTTTAAAAATTTCATAGGAAAAACTTAAATTTATTCTCTCTACTCCAAAAACGATGTTGTAATATTAATTTTATAAAATCGTTTAAAGAATAATTTTCATCGTTTTCTTTAATGTCAGTATTCATAAGAACTCCTGCAAGCATTTCTTTTATTTCATCGTTATCGTTATCTTTATCCTTATCCTTATCTTTATCTTTTTGCTCTCCATTTTTAATAATACTACCGATAGCACTGTTCATAAGCAAAGTAACTCCTTCATTGTCAGCAGCAATGGGTTTGCAATGTTCAAATGCTTGGTTGATAAAAAGTAAGACTTGTTGATTATTGGCCAAATCATTTGCATTTTTTAGACCGGCAGGAATATAAAAGGCATCAAAAAAAACAGAGGAAGAAGTAAGAAAAGTAAAATCAACATTTATTGCCGTATTATTAATACCTTTGATTATACCTAGTTTAGGAGATATAATCTTAACCATTGCACCTTCTGCTTCTAAAGCTTTTTTCATTTTGTGCAGAAAAATTTCATTTACTCCATCAGTAGCTAAAAAAGCAATTTTTCTAGTAGCAATAGTATTTTTTGGAGTATTGGCCATACTTAAGGCAGCAGATGTTTTTATTGATTGCTTAGTGGTTGCTGCTGTTTGTGGTTGATAGGTGCTAGGGTCTGCATCTGCAGGAACGCTAAAATTTAGGATTTCTTTTGATAAATCTTCTGATAAAGAAGTAGTAGGCATAGCTACACCAATACCATCGGATACACGAACAGCAAGATCATGATCTACTTTTGCTAAAAGTTTTACCATTCGCTCTTTAACTGAGTGTACATCTACTTTACCTAATTCAAAGCAAAGGGCATTAATGATATGATTTTTTTCTGCCTCCGATTGACTTTGATAAAATAGAGTTGCTTGCCCAAAATGGTCGAAAAATTTTTTACTGCGTTCTCGAACTTTGTTACTATTTAAAGTTAAAGTTTGAGGGTAAGAAGAAAATCCATTTTCACTCGTTGTGTTTGCTTGTTTAGGATAATTACCTGCAAGGGTATTGGGTTCATAACTTACTTTTCCTTTATTTATCATTTGTCTCATGAATCCATCTCGTTGATTGTTATGAATAGGGACAATTGGACGATTGATGGGAATTTCATGAAAGTTGGGACCACCTAAGCGTATCAGTTGAGTATCTAGATAAGAAAATAAACGTCCTTGCAAAAGGGGATCATCACTAAAATCTATACCAGGAACAATGTTACCAAGATGAAAAGCAGATTGTTCAACTTCTGCAAAAAAATTATCCGGATTTCGATTAAGGATCATTTTCCCAATACGTTCTACTGCTACTAATTCTTCTGGAATAATCTTAGTAGGATCTAGAATATCAAAAGGGAAATTGTGTTCATCTTTTTCTTCTATTATTTGCACCCCTAATTCCCATTCAGGATAAGCACCACTATCGATTGCTTCCCATAAATCTCTACGATGGAAATCAGGATCTTTTCCCGAAATTATTTGGGCCTCATCCCAAAGAACTGAATGAACACCAAGAATTGGTTTCCAATGAAACTTCACAAAAACTGATTTACCTTCTTGATTTACTAATTTAAATGTATTAACGCCAAAACCTTCCATCATCCTGTAGCTTCTAGGAATTGCTCGATCAGACATTACCCACATAATCATATGCATAGATTCAGGAAAAACTGAAATAAAATCCCAAAAAGTTGTATGAGCAGAAGCGGCCTGGGGAATTTCATTATGGGGCTCTGGTTTTATAGCATGAACAAGATCAGGAAATTTCATAGCATCTTGAATAAAAAAAACTGGCATATTATTTCCTACTAAATCATAATTTCCCTCATCAGTATAAAACTTAACTGCGAACCCTCTTACATCTCTGGCCAAATCAGTGGAGCCACGAGAACCTACCACTGTAGAAAAACGAACAAAGACCGGCGTCTTTAAAGAGGGATCATTTAAAAATTTAGCTTTAGTATATTTGGCCATTGATTTATAAACTTGAAAATATCCATGAGCACCTGAACCTCTAGCATGAACGACTCTTTCTGGAATACGTTCATGGTCAAAATGAGTTATCTTTTCTCTCATAATAAAATCTTCTAAAAGAGTAGGACCTCTTTCCCCGGCCTTAAGTGAGTTTTGGTCATCACTAATACGGGTACCTTGATTTGTAGTAAGAAATTTATTTTCATCTTCCATAATATAATTTCTTAACGACTCACTCTTATCAGAGGTATTTTCTCCATTTCTTTCTCTTGCTTTTAATTTTTCTTTTTCGTTTTTTTCTTCTGGGGGAATAACAGTATTAAGATTAGTAGACTTTTGTTCATTTATTGAGAAGGAGGTAGATGATGTTTTTTTCTTATTCATAATTGTTAACTATCCTTTAATTTATATTTAATTTATATTTGTTTTTATTTAATTGTTTTTTAAATGTTTCATTATTTCTCGCATGAAAGCAGGCAAATCTTCAGGACTACGTGAAGTAATTAGATTTCCGTCGATTACCACTTCTTTATCTTCATAAAATGCTTCAGCTTTTTTAAGTTCATCTGCTACACTTTTATAACTAGTGGCGTGTTTCCCTTTCATTAAATTAGCAGTGATCAAAATTTGCGGTCCATGGCAGATAGCTGCTACAAGTTTATTATCCTTAAAAAAAGCTTTTGCAATTTCTTGTGCTTTTTCTTCATGTCTTATTTTTTCCGGTGCTTTTCCACCTGGCAGAATAAGGGCCTTGTAATCGCTCGGATTTATTTCATTTAATTCTTTATTAGCATTAATTTCATATTTATGTTTCCCAGATATTATTCCTTTTTTCATAGAAGCAATATCAACTTCAATGTTTTCTTCTTTTAAGCGATAATAGGGAACTAAAAGTTCTGAATCTTCAAAATTATTCGCACTAATCATTAGCACTTTCATGATCTTCCTCCTTGGAAATGAGATATAATCTATAATTTACAAATTTATGCTAATTTAGATCTGCTTTCTATGCGTCCACTTTTCCCATGATGATAATCAACCTTCATATTTATCATCACACGGTTACTTTCTTTTTGCATTTGTTGAAAGCACTTCTCTACTACGGCCATTACTTGAGACCAATTCCCTTCTAGACAAGTACTCATGGGATCGATCTTATAAGGTAAATCACTTTTCTTAATTATATCTAGCGCGTGTTCCACATACTGCCCTACACTTTCGCCCTTATCCATAGGTGTAATTGAAAATTCTAGTAAAATATTTTTTTCTTTTTCATGATCATTCATAGAATTCTCCTTGAAAATTTTAAAAAATTTGTATTAAAATTTGCATTTTTAATATGATGCAAATATATAGTAGGGTATAGTGATTGCTTTTTATAAAAAAAACAAGAAAATTATCTTATGGATTGGTGTATTCTAATTATAAAATCATTTATCTATACAATAAATTTTTATTAAAATATAAAATAACAAAAAATATCTTCACTCAATTTAATAATAAATTAATCGTCCATTCCCATTAATGACCATTCCTAATTTATGTTAATAAAAATTTAGGAGGTAAGTAATATGAAAGAATCTTTAGAAGAAAACAAACATCATTTACCAGGTCTCGATGATTCATGCTGGTTATTAGATCCTTCTTCTAATGCTCAAAATGAAGTAAATTATCCTTCTTTAGATAGAGATAAAAAAACCGAGATTGCCATATTAGGAGGTGGAATCGCTGGAATTACTTGTGCTATCCTGCTTAAGAAAAAAGGCAAGAAAGTTACCCTGATTGAAGCAGGAAAAATAGCAAGAGGTGTCTCTGCTCAAACCACTGCTCATGTTTCTGTTTTTCAATCATTTTTATTTGATTATCTGACCACACAATTTGGAGCAGAAAGCGCAAAGACGTGTGCCGAATCTCAACTCTTGGCCATAGAAACTCTTTTTAATCTTATAAAAGAATATAACATTGAATGTGGGGCAAAGAGATCAAATGCTTATGCTTATGCTGTTAAGAGAGAAGATGTAAATAAAATTAAAAGTGAGTTTACTGCTTGTAAGCACGCAGGGCTTGCTGTTAGCTATCTAGACTCTTCTCCCTTGCCATTTCCTACATATGGTTCTATCTGCTATCCAAATCAAGGACAAATTAATCCTCGTCAATATCTTTTGGCCTTGGCCAGCTCTATTCCTGATGAAAATGGATCATCAATTTTTGAAAACACTATTGCCTTAGAAATAAAGGAAAATGAAAAAAAAGAAAATAATAATGCTAGCAATGCTGGCATTGCTAATTATGAAATAAAAACCGACAAAGGTATTATATATGCTGAAAAAGTGATAGTTGCTACTCACTTTCCTTTTCCTTCTAATGGATTGTTTTTTGCTAGAATGAAGGTTGCTAGATCTTATGCTTTAGGTATTCGAATTTCTGATGAGCTTCCAGATGAGCTTTATTATAGCAGTACAGATCCCTACTATTATATTAGAACCTATCAAGATCAAAAAGGAAAATTAGTAATCATAGGAGGAGAAGATCATTTAACAGGGGAAGAAAGAAATACTTTAGAATGTTTTCAAAGTATTAAAAATTTTGCCTTTCTAAATTTCAATGTAAAGTCGATTGACTATAGCTGGTCCACTCAAGATAATTATCCCTTCGATGAACTTCCTTACATAGGAAGAGTCTCAAAAGATAATCCTCACCTTTATGTTGCCACAGGATTTAGTGGCTCAGGAATGGTTTACGGAACACTTTCAGCAATGATTATTACTGAGCTTATTACAGCAAGTGATGATCTTATTAGTAAGTCATACAAATCTTATGAGGAACTTTATGCTCCTTATCGATTAAATATGCTGGCCTCGGGAAAAGAATTTTTCTTGAGAAATTTTCATGTAGCAGAGATGTTTATTACTGATCGTGTATCATCGAAATCTAAAGTAAAAAATACGGAAGAGATACTTCCAGGTCAGGGGGCCATTGTCCATAACAACAATAAAGACTTAGCAATTTATAAAAGCGAAGATAAAAGTACACATATATTATCTCCTACTTGTACACATCTTGGATGTAGGGTAAGATTTAATCATGCTGAAAGGACCTGGGATTGTCCATGCCATGGTTCTCGTTATAACTTTGATGGAAAAATTCTCCATGGGCCTGCACTCAAAAATTTAGAGAGAGGTATAAAAGAAAATCAATAAAATTTTTAAAGATATCATTTTATTTTTTTAAAAATATTTTTCCTAACAAATGTATGGTTGTTCCTTGTAATAAAACCGAACTAATTACGACAAAAAAAACAATATTAAAAATTAAGTGGCCATTTTCAACTTTTGCAATGATTGGATAGGTTGCCAAAACGATAGGAATTGCTCCTCTTAGCCCCATCCATGCTATCATCATTTTATCTAAAAAACTTAATTTGCTTTTATGTAGAGATATAAAAACACTTACAGGTCTAGCAACAAACAACAATATGAGAGCGGTATAAGTCCCTTTATCTGTAATGGCTATAACTTGATTAGGATTTACTAATAGACCAAAGGTAATAAACATTACAACTTGCATATTCCAGGCAATACCTTCATGAAAAAAGGAGAGATGATCTTTGATTGGAAGTTTATTTTTAGCAATAATTAAACCATTTATATAGACAGAAAGAAAACCATTACCGCCTATTTCTTCACATAAACTAAAATTTAACAATACTATGCCAATAGTCAGCACCGGATATAACCCGGTAGACTCAAGATGTACTTTGTTTAATAAATATCTGCTAAATGAAGCGAAAAAAATTCCTAGCAAAATACCCAGACACATTTGTTGTAAAAATAAGAGCAAAATATGAACTTCTGAGAATGTATTTAGTTTGATAATTTCAATCAAATTAATTACCAAAAAGACACAAATAGGATCATTACTTCCTGATTCTAATTCCACAATGGATTTTAAATTTTTTTTCACTGAAAGGTTACCTGATCTTAGTATCATAAAAACCGCTGCGGCATCTGTAGGAGAAACAATGGCCCCTAAAAGTAACCCTTGAACCCATGTCAGACCAAGAAAGTAAGTTGCAAATAGGCCGACAATAACTGTGGAAATAAGAACACCTATAGTTGAAAGCGAAAGGCCGCTAAAGATTTGATTACGAATTTCATCCCACTCTGTTTCTAAACCACCAGAAAATAGAATAAACACTAAAGCAATAATGCCTACATTCTGAGATAGTGCATAATTTGCGAAATGAATACCACCAATACCATCTGATCCCGCCATCATACCTATTCCTAAAAAGAGAATTAAAGAAGGAAATCCATAACGATGACTAACTTTGCTAGAGAGCACTGAAAGTATCATGAGTATTGATAAAATAATTAAGATATTATTCATAATTCATTTTTTAGCAAAATTTTTTTAGCAAAATAAGAAACACAAAAGTGAAAATTAAATGTATTACGCTTACTCTTTTAGCTTGGCGATTATAATCTAGTGATAATTATAATATGAATGAAACACGCTTCGTTTTTCTCTAATCATTATAAAATTTTAAATAGACAAAAAATGATAAGTAGATTAATTTTACTTTCCTAAAACTTAGGAGGCATTGTATGAAAAAAATATTTTTAATTAAAAAATCTAATAGCATGTTATTTTGGTTTGTAACTTTTTCTTTTGTGGTGTTTTTTTCTGTTTTCATAGCTAGCTCTATTAATAAAGCATATGCAAAAACAGAAACAACTAATTCAAATTCTAAGGTGTCGGATATGGGTAGCAATGATAGAGGTATGGGTGGTGCTAGTAATAGTACTAGTGGCAGTCATACCGGCACTACCGGCACTACTGGCACTGCCGGTACCTATGATAAAGATGTTGGTCATGAGACTCCACTTTTAGCACCTACCGCACCTCCAATACCTACTGCACCTGTTAATCCTACTGTTTCTCCATCTGAGAGTAATAGAATGAATAGAATGAATAGAATGAACACAGACCATTCCACTGGGAATGGATATATGAACGAAGATAGAAACAAGGAGAATATTACCGCTGATACACAAAGGAAAGGCAGCGATAGCGATGTTCAGTTAACTAGAGAAATCCGTCAAAAATTAACTTCTGATGATAACTTATCAACTGCCGCCAAAAATATTAAAATTATTACTTTACGAAATAGTATTACATTGAAAGGTAATCTAAAAAGCCAAGAAGAAATCGATAAAGTAGTTTCTATCGCCAAAGAATTGGCCGGAAACAAAACAGTAAAAAATCAAATTAGAATAAAAAAATAATTTTTATTTTTTATTTCAATAATTTTTTCTAAAAAATAAGGAGGATGTTTATGGAAAATATTAGAAGCAGTAAAGACAAAGCTGGAAGAAATGCAGTGTTTGGTATATTTGGAGATCGCGCTTCTTTAGAAAACGCAGTTGATTCTTTTAAAGCTAACGGATTTAGAAATTCCGATATTTCTGTATTAATGCAATCCCCATCCCAAACTAAAGATTTTGCCCACGAAAAATCTACTAAGGCCCCCGAAGGAGCAACAGCAGGAGGAACTGCAGGAATTTTAACCGGAGGAGTATTAGGGTGGCTTGCAGGAATAGGGGCCTTGGCAATTCCGGGTATAGGGCCATTTGTAGCAGCAGGGCCTATTATGGGTGCAATTGCTGGAATAGGAATAGGAGGAGCAGTTGGTGGCATTGCCGGAGGGTTAATTGGAATGGGCTTTCCTGAATATGAGGCCAAACGTTATGAAGGTTATGTTAAGGATGGAGGAATTTTAATATCGGTCCATGTTGATGATTCTGATTGGGAAGATAAGGCCAAAAATATATTGGAATCTTGTGGGGCCAAAGATATTTCTACTATGGGAGAAAAAAAAGAGGATATCACAAAAAGTATGAGCGAAAAAAGCGAAGATACTACTTTTACTCACTATAATAAATAAATTAAATCAAAAATTTTGTTCATTCTTACAATTATTGTAGCAACTTTAGGAAACTGCTGATTCATTGATAATCAAAGAAGATCTATATCCATCAAGGGTGGCATTTACACCTAAAGGAAGAGTAATATGTATTTCTTTTTCATCTAAATGTCCCGATGGCAAACCATAGACTATAGGAACATCTATGTCAGACAAAGTATCTTTTATCAGGTCTCTTATAGTGAATTCTTTAGAAGGTTCCAGCGGACAATTAACCATTTTTCCAAAAATTATTCCTTTAATTTTCTTAAGCTTGCCTGCTAGCTTAAGCTGCATGAGATAATTATCAATAACTTCCAAACTTTCAGCGATATCCTCCAGAAAAAGAATACTATTTTTAGTATTAATCTCATAGGGAGTTCCAATAGAATTGATAATAAGTGATAAATTTCCTCCTATTAAAAGACCTGATGCCCGTCCGGGTTTTAATGTTTCCATCGAAGGAGATCGAATTTCCCCTAATGGAGAAGTAGTTTCAATTACCTTTTTTAGATAATCAAATGTTACCCAATTCATTTCTTGATGAATTTCACCTGAAACAACAGGACCATGGAAGAGGACCATTCGAGCAGTTTTATAAAGGTATAAAAGCAAAATTGTAATATCACTATAACCAACAAATATTTTAGGATTGTTCTTTATAATCGTTTCATTTAGAAAAGGAAGTGTTCTAATTGAGCCATATCCTCCAGTGGCACAAAATATTGCTTTGACTATTTGATTTGAAAACATTCGATTGATTTGAAAAGCTTTCTCTTTATCTTGCTTTGCTAAACTCCAATGTTTATTAAAGATCGATCCTTCATAGATCACTTCATAGTCCAATGATTTGAAAAAATCTATACCTCGTTGTAATTCTATAGGATCATATGGGCCAGAAGGCGCTACTATACCAATAGTATCACCCTTTTTAAGTGCAAAAGGTTTTCTTAAAGAAAATTCTTCATTATATAATTTCATCTACAATCTGTGCATTATAGGCCAGGCTCAATAGGAAGCCAGATGGCCATTTGATCGTAGGCCTTTTTATTACGTATATAATAATGTACTTTTTCCGCCATTCGAGTAGCAAGATGAATAACTAAGGAATCTGGAACTCCATCGTAACTTTTTGATTGAGGATCCATCATGCATTGGTCATTTACATAATCAATTACTACAAAATCACCATTATTTTTATTTATGGTGATTTCAGTAGAGAACCAATCAATGTTAGTAATACGGCCGATTTTATTAACTATTGGAAGAATTGGAAAAAGCTTGTACTTATCCATTTCTTGCAAGCTTGTTTGCTTATAAATATGCGTATTAGGATCCCACCAACAAATGATCAATTCTGAAAAAAAATGAAAGACTCGAAACCATGCTGGCCGGCCATCTAAATCTTGTGGCCTAATAATCTCTTGTATAAGAAATCTTTGTTGATCATCATTTTTTTGTATATTTAATATTTCTAATAATGCCTTTTCTAAGGTTGTAATTTTTACTCCTTTTAATGCATATCCAAGGGCCGGTTTAAGTACTACATTTTCTCCTAATTTTTGTTTCTCTTCCGAAGTTAAGCTAGATATTGTATTTTCTTTACTAACAATTAAACTTCTAGGGACACTTATATTATTTCTAATTAAATTAAAGTGGGTTATGGATTTATCGGCCGCTGCTTTTACGTTATCAGGGTCGTCTACAATTTGTGTGCCGGCATATTTAAGAAGATATGCCATTTTCATAAACCCATCATTTTTATCGAAAGTTTCAGAAGCAAAATCATAATAAAACTTAATTCGAAGTTCTCCAGCTCTTATTTCATGTGATAAGTTTAATAATGCCTTTTCATCAATGATAATTACCTTTAACCCTTTTGCTATACACTGATCGTACAGATGGTTGATGAAAAAATCATCTAATTCTCCTCTCCACCCTATAGCACAATCATAATTGTCCATTGTAATTCTTCCTACCCAGTGGCCGTGAAATAATAAATTTATAATTATATAAAGAACATAAGGAAAAATATAGTATGAAATTAACAATCTAATAACTGCTATTATCGAGAGCTTGCTCTTCAATTAGGAATTTCCGATTCATGCAATCAATATATTTGTTTTATTATTGAACTTGATATAATTCAAATCTAAAAATCATACTAACTAAATATTCTTTGAATAAATTAAATTTTAAAAAATTAGTTATGGAATATAACAAAACCCCAGATCAATTTAATATTGATTCAATAAGGAGGAAAAGAAAAAATGAATTCTTCACTTAAAAATTTTTGTTCTTTACTTAAACATTTATTTTTTTATTTTTCGTCATGTAAATGTAACTCCTCATCCAAAAATTCTTCATCCCGCAAAATTGCACTCTTTACTCTCATGTTATCTTTATGGGCATCATTTACATTATCTACTCCTATAATTGCTTTTTCATCTGATGTTTTAGATGATCATTTTACTCTTGATAATAATAATGACAGTATTATTTTTGAGAATGAAGATTTTAAAAACGAAACAAGTACAGCAAATGATTTAGAACTTCCTAATGACAACAGTTATCCTTTGCCTTCCCCTTTTTCTCCCTCGTCTCCATCTTCTCCATCGTTTCCATCTACGCTAAATCCTACTTCTTCCTTTTATTATTTTAAAGAAGTTATGTCTAAAGCATCTACTTTTGACTATCTAGTAGGTCATAATATTACAACAGCTGAAGCAATAGAGAGAAGAGGAAAAGGTGATTGTTGGGCCATGAGTGATTGGCTGTTTAAAAAGTTAAAAAAGGCCGAATTTAAAGTTAGAATTATTCAGTATAAAACAAAATCTTCTCCAAACCATCGAACAGTGCAGATTTATCAACAAGGAGCTTGGTTTGATCTACCTTATAAAGAATATGGGATTGTCCGTGAATTCTGTCCACCAGAAAAAAAACGACGTATACGTATTATAAGAGTTTGAGTAAATCGAGATAATGAATCTAGCTGATTAGGTACAATTTTTTTATCAATATTACTCTATAACTTCTTCTACTACACTAATATCTGCACGAATTCCTACTTCATCACTTTCTTCAAACACATTTTCTCTAATTTCTGGAATTAATTTTTTATCTGCATCTCTGATAACGATACTATGTGCAGAGGCCCCCATTAATTCACTTACTCCAGGAATTGCTAAGCGAGTATTGGTGTGAGCACTTCCTACAAAAAAGACTACCTTTCTCCCTTCTGCCATCTTTTCCACAATTTTCTTTGCAAAAACATTCATTGCTAAATAACGTTTGGCCCCTCGAGAACCAAAGCCACTCTCTCCCGCATGATAAGTTGTTGTGGTATCAACGGTTAAAATTCTAATCTTATTTTTATTAATTTTGTTTCTGTTGTTTGCTTCTTTAGCGGCCTTTATAATATTAGTAAAATTGTACTTTGATTTTGTAAGACGAGTGGAACCAAAAGGAGCGCTGTGACCTTCATCTAAATTTTTTAGATAGATTTCTAGCAATTTTGGCATAAGCATATCTGGGGCACCAGATAGATAATCATCAAGAAGTTTTTGGTAGGGCACATAAGGGAGATGTTCTAATGCAATAACAGCATTTTCAGCTATAATATTATCCATACTTTCAATTAAGGCCTTTTTAGCGCTTCGATCAGAGTGTGTCTCCCCAATAACAACATATGATCCTTGTTGCAACATAGTTTTAATTAAATCTTTTGCACTGGCGGTTTTTAAATTTAGAGCACTTAAATCTAAGGGTTGTTTTTTTACGGGAACAAAACCTTTTATCTCTTTACTGGCCATAGCTGTAAAATTTTTAACTACATCATGGACATTATACCAACATCCAGCATATTTAAAATCTTTATGATACTCTGGAAAAATGGCCTCAGCAGTAAATTTATCCATGTTTATATTAACGTATCCTTCTCTGGGTATAAATTCAATATTAACATCATTTGTACTTAATCCTAATCTTTTAAGTTTATCTAAAATAGATGTCTTTAACTTTTCAAATTCCGCTTTTAGTTTCAATGGATCAAACGTAAGATAAAACAAAGTACATCTATTTAAAGTTATTTGTTGATCGAATTTTAATGTATTTTCAACAAAATCACTTGTGGGACTAATAGCTTGAAGATTTTTAATCATTGCACTTTTTAAATCTT
This sequence comes from Oligoflexia bacterium, assembly GCA_015232015.1. Taxonomy (GTDB): domain Bacteria; phylum Bdellovibrionota; class Bacteriovoracia; order Bacteriovoracales; family Bacteriovoracaceae; genus JADFZW01. The sequence continues at coordinate 32,941 of JADGAM010000024.1, forward strand.
TTAATCGATCTATATTTGTTTGATCTATTGGTTTGGTAGTATCCATACTCTTTTTTTCACATTCAAGGGGATCTTTAATTGTAGTAGATTCTTTATAAAGATTTGTAAGGGCCAATAATTTTATAACCTCTTTTGTCGTAAATAACTTAACTGTTGGTTTATCACCGTTAACAGTTAAAGCTAATTTATCATCGTTTTCCTGAAATCTCATATTAGCTACTTGTCCATTACCTTTCATATAAGACACTGTTATAAATCCGCTCTGAGATGATGGCCTGAAAAAATATGTTCCTATACTTTTTCCCTTAAGCATTTCTGCAACTTTGGTTAAATTTTTTTCATTAATAAAAGATCCTTCTTGTTTTAACTGGACCATAATTTTTGATTCAGCATTAACCTCGAAAGAACTTAATTGTATAACGAAGATTAGAAAAATAAAAAAAATTATTACGGGTTTTATAAATATGTTTTTATTAATTATTTGCTTCTGTGGTTTTAACTTTTTCATAGTAATATATCCTCATTTCGTAAATAAAAATTACGAATCATATGCTTATTATTTTTGTATTTTAAAGCGTATCGGAGTTAAATGAAAAAATTTGAGATAAAATCACATGTGTAATTTAACATGTGATTTTATCTAGATATTATTAGACTATGAAGTTAGTTAAATTTTGAATTAATTTCTGAGAGCGAGTAACAAAAGCGTCCTTCTCTTCATTATTTTGTAATCCTTCACTTGAAATTGTCGCTAAATCTTCAATGTGATGACAAATCTGAGTCACTAACTCTTTATTCTTATCTTGATCTTTTTCCCACAGTTTGAGAGCATTTTGAACCAAGGTATTTGAAGGGTTAATTACTAATGTCTTTTTCACAGGCATTTCACTATGGCCAAAAGATCCCATAGTTCTAGTCATGTATTGAAGACGTCTCATATATTCATCAATTTTAAAATATGCGGGAGCATCACTATTTTTATAGGCCTTAATCTCTACTTCAAGAGAGTTTTCTTTGGCATTTTCTTTAGTATTTTCTTTAGTATCCTCTTTCCCATTATCTTTTTCATTTTTAGTTTCATTTTCATTTTGCTTAGCAGGACTTACAGTTTTATGAATTTCACTTAAAATATTTTTAAATAGATCCTTAATCTTCATGTGGGTATCAGTAGAATTTTCTTGTGCAAGTAAATTTTCTACTTCACTATTTACTGCTACAAACTTATATAATTTTTCATTTTGTTTTTTAAATTCTGTATGCTGTATAAAATGTGGATCAATTAATGTATCAGTTTCAACACTTTCAATTCCCTCATCAAGCAATTGTTTTCTTAAGAAAACATCACCTTTGCCTTTTTCAACATAAATTATTTTTTCTTTTAATTTATCTTTATATGTTTCAGGAATAGATTTTTCATACTCTTCCATGGTCATAAGTTTGTTAGAGAAGTTTTTAAAGAATACAAACTCTCTCATGGTCTCATCAAATTTTTCATCAGAGATACAACCATATTTTACAAAAAGTCCAATATCTTCCCAAATTAATTCATAGCGCTCTCTCTCATTCTTACAAAGTTTCTTTAGGGAATCAGCAACTTTTTTTACAATGTAATTTGAAATTTTCTTAATGTTAGGGTCCCCTTGTAAACTAGAGCGGGAGACGTTTAATGGAATGTCAGGTGAATCAATAAAACCCTTAAGCAAACTTAAGAAATCGGGAATGATGTTTTTAACATTGTCTGAAACAAAAACTTGTTTAGCAAATAATTTAATATTTTGTTCATTAGTTGGTTTATTAGGGTTTAACTTTGGAAAATATAAAATTCCAATTAGCTCAAATGGATGATCGATCTTTAAGTGGATCCAAAATAGCGGATCAGGATCCATTGGAAATTCATCACGATAAAAATTTAAGTAGTCCTCATCTTTTAATGTTGTAGGATCTTTTTTCCATAAAGGATCAACTTTATTTAATGGTTCACGGATAACTTGTTCTTCTGCGGATTTATCTTTATTATTCTCCTTGTCCTTGTCTTTACCTGTGCGGGCCAAGCGCTCTTCTTCATGATCTTTAATATAAATTGGAAATGGCATGAAATTACAATATTTTTTTATAGTTGAGCGGCACTTATAACCATCTAAAAATTCAGCAGCTTCAGCATTTATATAAGCAGTAATTGAAGTACCAGCAGTAGTTCTCGTAGATTCTTCGAATGTGTAATCAATGTCACCTTCGCATATCCATTTTGTTGCCTTAGCACCTTCTTCAATAGACAAAGAATCAACCTCAACCTTATCAGCAACCATAAATACAGAGTAAAAACCTAATCCAAATTTTCCAATAATATCATTTTTATTGTCGGCCCCTAGCTCTCAACGTTGCGATCTCACGTAAGCACTTAATGTTTGCTTCAAATATGGCCCAGGCCTGAACATCACAATTTCGTCCAAATAAATTTCTATCTAACTTGTCTATTAAATCCTCTGATAATTCATAGTATCTAGCAGCGGTTGATCTTAAAG